>NZ_JAALED010000056.1:0-6976 GCF_014145155.1 Dietzia sp. B19
TCATCCCCGCGGGCTCGCCGCTCGCCGGCCTGACGGTGCCGGCCGACTCGACGGTGTCGATGCTGGTGCAGGAGCACCGTGGGTGGGCACTGCCGGCCGCCACCGCCGCCTCCGTCCTCGCCGTGCTCGCCGGGCTGGGTCTGCTGCTCGCGCAGATCCCCACCGCACCGGCGCACACCTCTCTGCGTCTGCACGACGACGACGGCACCGTCCTGGCCACCCTGGAACCCCAGGTGCTGGAACGTGCGCTCGCCGAGCGGGTGGAGGGCGTCCCCGGCGTCGAGGAGGCGTCCGTGCGGGTCTCCGGCTCCACGACCTCCCTGCGGATCCTGGCCGAGGTGACGATCGCCGAGGAGGCGCAGGTGGAATGGGCTGTCGAGGAGGCCCGCCGGGTGCTTGCCGCGGATCCGGAGACCGCCCTCGGCACCAGCCCTCGGTCGGTCGACCTGCTGGTCCGCGTGCACACCCCGCGGACCTCCCGATCCGACCGCGTGGCCGTGCGCCATCACGGTGCGGGCGGGGAACTGGTCTCCGAGGCGGCATGACCCCCGCGCCCTCCCCGCCGGGGGAGTACCCCGACCGCACCCTGGTGCTGCGCGCACAGGACGGTGACCCCGAGGCCTTCGACGTGTTGATCGACCGCCACCAGGGTCGCCTGTTCCGCATCGCCTACCTGGTGTTGGGGGACCGGCAGGACAGCGAGGACGTGGTCCAGGAGTCGCTGCTCACCGCGTGGAAGCGGCTGCATCTCCTGGACGACCCGGATGCGGTGCGGAGCTGGCTGTCCCAGATCTGCTCGCGTCGGGCGACCGACATCGCCCGCCGCCGGGCCCGCCGCTCCACCGACGCCCAGCCGCCCGAGCTCCTGAACGTCCACCGCGACGAGGGCCCCCGGTCCGACCCCGCGCAGACCACCGTGGTCAACGCGCAGATGCAGGCCCTGGCCCGGGTGCTCGGGACGATGGACCCGGATCTGCGGTCCTGCTGGACACTGCGCGAGATCGACGGCATGTCCTATCGGGAGGTCGCGTCCGCGCTCGACATCACCGAGTCCACCGCGCGGGGCCGCCTCGCGCGTGCCCGCACGCACGTGATCGAATATATGAAGGAATGGCGGTGAACACCATGGACGGATCCTCCGGACCCGGTGGACCCGACGACGCCGAGGCCACCCGGCACTATCTCGATCAGATCAGTGCCCTGCACCGCGACTGGGACGAGCTCGAGAGCCGGGGCGACGACTCCGTGCAGCTGTCCGGTCGGGCGAGGTCGGCACTGGCGGAGGCCGTCCGCGCGGATGCCCGACACGGCGCGCGGGTGCAGATGCCTCCCACCGACATCGGCCCCTACTCGCTGACCGAACTCGCCCTGCGGACACTGATCCGCGACACCGTCGACGGCGTCCCGGGGGTGCTGAGTCTGCGGACCACCGTCGACCACGATCCGGTCGAGGGCTGGGGTACCCGCGGTCTGCCCCGCCGCATCGCGTGCCGCGTCTCGTTCGCGGCGTCGACCCCGGATCTGCCCGCCCTGGCGGACGCGGTCCGACAGGCGGTGCGTGGTGCGTGCGCCCGCGAATTCGACCTCGTCGACCTGGTGGTCGACGTCCACATCGAGGATCTTCATGAGAACTGAGCCGACGGCAGCGGAGTTGATCGACCTGGTGGTGGCCGTCCCCGGGGTCAACGGGATAGAACCCGGCATCGGCACCTCACTGCGGGCGCTCGATGCCCGCATACGGCGGGCCGGCTCCGCCCTGAGTCACTTCGGTCTCCACGTCGACCGCGACGGCAACAGGGTCACCGTCGAGGTGAGCCTGGACCCCTCCCGACCGGTCAGGCAGAGCGTGCGCGAGATCCAGTCGGTCCTGCGGGACGCCCTGGGTGCCTCGGTGCCGGTCGGTACCGAGCTCGAGGTGCGGGTGCAGTCGCTCCACCGGGGCTGAGCCCGCGGCGCGTGCGTCCGGCGCGCACACCGTTGGCGATCACCAGGATCTCCGCGAGCTCGTGCACCAGCACGACCGCGGCCAGCCCCAGGACGCCGGCCAGCGCCAACGGCACCAGCCCGATGATGATCGCCAGCGAGAGCCCGATGTTCTGCAGCATGATCCGGCGGGAGCGGCGGGCGTGCTGCAGCGCCCGGGGCAGGTGCCGCAGGTCCTCGCCGAGGAGGGCCACGTCGGCCGTCTCGATCGCGACGTCGTTGCCCATCGCCCCCATCGCGATCCCCAGGTCCGCGGTCGCCAGGGCGGGGGCGTCGTTGACGCCGTCGCCGACCATCGCGACCTTCTTGCCGGATGCCTGGAGCTCGGCGATCTTGGCGGACTTGTCCTCGGGGAGCACGTCGGCGATCACGGTGTCGATGCCCAGCAGCGAGGCGATGCGCTCGGCGGTGGGCTTGTTGTCGCCCGTGAGCATCGCCACCTCGATGCCCTGCTCGTGGAGTGCGTCGATCGCGGCTTTCGCGGTGTCGCGGGGGGCGTCGGCGAGGGCGATCACGCCGGCGATCTGCCCGTCGACGGCGAACATGATCGCGGTGCGGCCGCCGTCCGCGAGGGCCTGCTGCTGCGAGACGACCGGGCCGGTGTCGATGCCCTGCGCGGCCATCAGCCGGGCGTTGCCGAGCACCACCTGCTTCCCGTCCACGGTGGCGATCGCGCCCTGCCCGGTGACGTTGCGGAACGCGGACGCGGTGCGGCGCGGGATGTTCCGGCTGTCGGCGTAGGTGACGATCGCCTTGGCCAGCGGGTGCTCCGACTCCCGCTCGAGCGCGGCGGCGAGGGCGAGCAGCTCCAGTTCGTCCATGCCGATGGGGATGTAGTCGGTGACCTCCGGCTCGCCCTTGGTGAGCGTGCCGGTCTTGTCCAGCACGACGGTGTCGATGTGCGCGGCGGTCTCGATGCCGGTCGCGTTCTTGATCAGCACGCCGCGCTTGGCGCCCAGGCCCGTGCCGACCATGATCGCGGTCGGCGTGGCGAGCCCGAGGGCGTCGGGGCAGGTGATGACGACGACGGTGATCGCGAACAGGATCGCCATCGGCAGCTCCGCCCCGGCGAGGAACCACACCAGGAAGGTCAGGGTGCCGCCGACGAGGGCGAGCAGAACGAGCCAGAACGCGGCCCGGTCGGCGAGGCGCTGGCCGGGGGCCTTGGAGTTCTGCGCGTCCTGCACCAGCTTCACGATCTGCGCCAGCGCGGTGTCCGCGCCGACCTTCGTGGCACGCACCCGGAGCGTGCCGACGGTGTTCACGGTCGCCCCGATCACCTCCGAGCCGGGCGCCTTCTCGACCGGCATGGACTCGCCGGTGACCATCGACTCGTCGATCTCGGACTCGCCGTCCTCGACGACGCCGTCGGTGGGGACTTTCGCGCCGGGGCGGATGAGCATGAGGTCGCCGGGGACGACCTCGGAGGTGGGGATCTCGACCTCCTCTCCGTCGCGGAGGACGACCGCGCGGGCGGGCGCGAGCTCCAGCAGCCGGCGGATGGCGTCGTTCGCACCTCCCCGGGCGCGCATCTCGACCCAGTGGCCGAGCAGCACGAAGGTGGCCAGCACGGTGGCGGCTTCGTAGAACACCTCGCCGCCTCCGGTGAGGGTGATGACCAGGCTGTAGATCCAGCCGGCGCCGACACCGACCGCGACCAGCACCATCATGTCCAGGGTGCGGGCGCGCAGAGCCCGGTAGGCGCCGTCGAAGAAGATCCAGGCCGAGTAGAAGATCACCGGCAGCGACAGGATCAGCATGAACACGTCGTCGCGCAGCCCGAACGGGGCCGGCACCTCGAAGCCGAGCACCTCCCGGCCGATCGGGGACCACAAGGTGATCGGGATCGACAGGATCAACGCGAACAGGAACCGGTTGCGCATGTCGCGGATCATCGCCGCCATCGACATGCCGCCGTGATGCCCGCCGTGGCCCATCACATCCTGCGCGCTGCGGCCGGCCGGCTGAGCCCCGTGATCGTGCCCACCCTCGGTGGCCGGAGCGTGACCGGCATGCTCACCGGCGTCCACTGCGGAGTGGTCAGCGTGGTCCGCTGCCGGGTGCGGGTGCTCGTGCCCCGCCGGGGTGTCATGACCGGTGGAGACCGCGCGTCCCTCGTGCTCGGCGTGCTCCTGATAGCCGTCGTGCGCGTCATGCTCGGCGTGGGCATCGTGCTCGGCGTGGTCGTGGTGGTCGGCGTGCTCGTGGGGTTCGTGGGCGGGGTCGCAGATGTGGTCCGGGACGGACTGCCCGGCGCAGTGGTAGCCGCATTCGATCACCCACTGCTGCAGGTGCGCGACCGAGGTGGTCTGCGGGTCGTAGGTGACGGTCGCGGTCTGGGAGACCGGGTTCGCGTCGACGGACAGGACGCCCGGCTGGCGGGCGAGGTGGGCTTCGGTGACGTTCTTGGAGGTCGCGCGGATCATGCCGCTGACCTGCAGGGTCACGGTCTTGGTGTCGGTCATCGGATTTCCTTCGCGGTGGAGGGGCGGTTCGGGTCGGTGTCGGGGTGGGGCCAGCGCCAGTCGGCGACGGCGGGGATGTCGGTGCCGTGCTCGCGGGTGTGGGCGCGGGCGCGCAGGCGGGCGTCGACGAGTTCCTGCCGCAGCTGCGCGTGGGTCGCAGCAAGGCCCGGGACGTGGTCGAGGACGTCGATCGCGAGCCGGTAGCGGTCGAGGTCGTTGAGCATGACCATGTCGAACGGGGTCGTGGTGGTGCCCTTCTCCACGAAGCCGTGCACGTGCAGGTTCTGGTGCCCGGCGCGCTTGTAGGTGAGACGGTGGATCAGCCACGGGTAGCCGTGGTAGGCGAAGATCACCGGCTTGTCGGGGGTGAAGATCGCGTCGAACTCCCGGTCCGGAAGCCCGTGCGGGTGCTGGTCCTCGGATTGCAGACGGGTCAGGTCGACCACGTTCACGACCCGCACGGACAGGCCCGGGATGTGCTCGCGCAGCAGCGCGGCCGCGGCGAGCACCTCGAGGGTGGGCACGTCGCCGGCGGCGGCGAGCACCACGTCCGGCTCGCTCCCCTCGGTCTCGGTGCCGGCCCAGGGCAGGATGCCCAGGCCCCGGGTGCAGTGCTCGATCGCCTCGTCCATGGTGAGCCACTGCGGGGCGGGCTGCTTTCCGGCGACGACGACGTTGATGTAGCCGGTGGAGCGCAGGCAGTGGTCGTAGGTGGATAGCAGGGTGTTCGCGTCGAACGGGAGGTAGACGCGGACGATGTCGGGGCTCTTGTTCAGGGCGAGGTCGATGAACCCGGGATCCTGGTGGCTGAACCCGTTGTGGTCCTGCCGCCAGACGTGGCTGGAGAGCAGGTAGTTGAAGCTCGGCACCGGTTCCCGCCAGGGCACCTCGCTGGCGGCTTCGAGCCATTTGGCGTGCTGGTTGAACATCGAGTCGACGATGTGCGTGAACGCCTCGTAGCAGTTGAACAGGCCGTGCCGGCCGGTCAGGACGTACCCTTCGAGCCAGCCCTGGCACTGGTGCTCGCTGAGCACCTCCATCACCCGCCCGGTCGGCGCCAGATGCTCGTCCACCGGCAGCACGGTCGCGTTCCACTGCTTGCCGGTGGCCTCGAACACGGGCGGGGCGAGCCGGTTGGAGGCGGTCTCGTCGGGGCCGAAGATGCGGAAGTTGTCCGGGTTGTGCCGGATCACGTCGGCGAGCCATTCGCCGAGCACCCGGGTCGCCTCCCCGGTTTCCGCGCCTCGCGCCTCGGGGTCGACCGGGTGGGCGTGGTCCCGGAAATCGCCCAGGCGCAGCGGGACGGTCAGCTGCCCGCCGTTCGCGACCGGGCTCGCGCTCATCCGCCGCTCTCCCGCCGGGGCGACCGCGACCGTGGCGGGGAACGGGGCGCCGTCGGCGTCGAAGAGCTCGTCGGGCCGGTAGGAGGCCAGCCAGTCCTGGAGGATCTGCAGGTGCTCGGGGGTGTCGCGGACCTCGGCGAGCGGCACCTGGTGGGACCGCCAGGTGCCCTCCACGGGGAGCCCGTCGATCACCGGCGGGCAGGTCCAGCCTTTCGGGCTGCGCAGCACGATCGCTGGCCACGCAGGCCGGCCCTCCAGGGTGCCGGCCGCCGCGGCGGTCTTGATGTCCGCGATCCGGTCCAACACCTCGTCCAGCACGCCGGCGAACCGGGCGTGGGACTCCCGCGGGTCCTCGCCGTCGAAGCCGACGGTGACCACGAACGGCTCGTGGCCGTAGCCGCGCAGCAGCGCGACCAGCTCGTCCTCGGGGATGCGGGACAGCACCGTCGGGTTGGCGATCTTGTACCCGTTCAGGTGCAGGATCGGCAGCACCACCCCGTCCGCGGCGGGGTTGAGGAACTTGTTGCCGTGCCACGCGGTCGCCAGCGGCCCGGTCTCCGCCTCCCCGTCGCCGATCACACAGGCGACCAGCAGATCCGGGTTGTCGAACGCGGCGCCATAGGCGTGGACAAGGGAATAGCCGAGCTCGCCGCCCTCGTTGATCGACCCCGGCGTGTCCGGGGACGCGTGCGAGGGGATGCCGCCGGGAAAGGAGAACTGCCGGAACAGCGCCCGCAGTCCCTCCTCGGTGCGGTCGATCCGCGGGTACAGCTCCGTGTACGTGCCGTCCAGGTAGGCGTTGGCGACCATGCCCGGCCCGCCGTGCCCCGGCCCGGTCACGTACAGGGTGTTCAGGTCCCGATCGGTGATCGCCCGGTTGAGGTGGGCGTACAGGAAGTTCAGGCCCGGGGTGGTGCCCCAGTGCCCCAGCAGCCGCGGCTTGATGTGCTCCGCGGTGAGCGGGTCGCGCAGCAGCGGGTTGTCGAGCAGGTAGATCTGCCCGATGCTCAGGTAGTTCGCCGCCCGCCACCACGCATCCACCTCCTCCAGTCGGTCCAGGGTGACGTCGGTGGCGCGGTGGGCCCAACGGGCCGCTGCGGTGCTCATGGTAGGACTCCTCGCGGTTCGCGGCCGAGGCCGCCGAATGTGGTCATGATGCTAGCCCCGCTGATTCATGGAGTGTGA
>NZ_JAALED010000531.1:0-1287 GCF_014145155.1 Dietzia sp. B19
TGGCTCGAGGGCCTGGTCACGGACTGACCCGGGGGTGGCGGCCGATCGGCGACGAAACATCGCCGTCTGGTGCGACGATGTCCCCCGAGACAGCAGTACTGTGTCGGGGAGCACCAGCCGTGCGCCGACCACGAACCGCACGAACCGCACACCGACGAGGAGCACCATCTGCAATGGCGGATTCCAACGACACCGTGACCATCGCGACCAGCGAGGGCGCGCCCGGCACGACCCTCCTGGGCATCGGCGCCTACCGTCCACGTCGCGTGGTGAGCAACGAGGAGATCTGCGAGACGATTGACTCGAGCTCCGAGTGGATCTACGAGCGCTCTGGGATCCTCAACCGCCGCGTGGCGGAGCCGGACGAGACGATCGTCTCCATGTCGAGCGAGGCCGCCAAGAAGGCCGTGGCCTCCGCCGGCATCGATCCGGAGCTCATCGACGCGGTGATCGTGTGCACCTCCACCAACTGGACGCAGGTGCCGCACGCGGCTCCGCAGGTGGCCACCGATCTCGGCCGCAACGGCATCGCCGCGTTCGACCTGACCGCCGGCTGCGCGGGGTTCGGCTACGGCCTGGCCGTGGCCACCACCATGATCCGCGGCGGCGGCGCCCGGTACGTCGTGGTGGTGGGCGTGGAGAAGATGACTGACGGCATCGACTTCTCCGACCGCAACACCGCCTTCATCTTCGGCGACGGCGCGGGCGCCGTGGTGGTGGGCCCGTCGGAGACCAATGACGTCAGCCCGGTGGTGTGGGGGTCCGACGGCGAGAAGGGCGACGCCATCCGCCAGACCAAGGACTTCAAGCAGTACGTGGACGAGGTCGATGCCTCCGCGGCCGCCGCGCGCGAGGAGGCCGTGCTCCAGCCCTACCTGGTCATGGACGGCTCCAAGGTGTTCCGCTGGGCCGCCGTGCAGGTGTCCAAGGTGTGCGCGCAGACGCTGGAGACCGCGGGCGTGACCGCCGAGCAGATCCAGGCGTTCATCCCCCACCAGGCCAACGGCCGCATCAACTCGGCCATGGCCAAGCACCTCGGACTCCCCGACTCGGTCGCGATCGCCAACGACATCGAGCAGACCGGCAACACCTCCGCCGCCTCGATCCCGCTGGCGATGGAGGCCATGCTGCGCGACGGCGAGGCCCAGCCCGGTCAGGTCGCGCTGTGCATCGGCTTCGGCGCGGGGCTGTCCTACGCCGGCCAGGTCGTGCGTCTGCCCGCCGCACCGCCCGTCGACTGACGGCTCCTCGGCCTCAGGTCCGGTGCGTCCCGCGGCCCCGGTTCAC
>NZ_JAALED010000531.1:1333-2434 GCF_014145155.1 Dietzia sp. B19
CTCTGCCAGATGGACAAGCGTTCATGAGAGAGTGATCTCATGCACACCTCACGTCTCCGCCGCTGCGCGCGCCCGGCGATCACCGGCGCCGTGGCGGCCGCCGCAACAGTCCTGCTGAGCTCCCTCGTCTCCCCTGTCGTGGCCGGGTCGACCCCGGCGATCCCCGCCGCTCCCCCGTCCACCGGGTCCACGATCGAGCAGGCCAGCGGCTCCACGCAGACGCTGGGGCAGAACATCGCAGGTCAGATGAGTGGCGACGGCCTCGGCCCGTCCGTCTACGCCGGCACAGGAACCGGCCCGGCCCGTTATGTGGCGCTGGGCGATTCGTACGCTGCCGTCGGCCGGGTGGCACCGGGAGCCTGGGGTGCCGGGCCCGTCGCGTGCGTGCGGACCGACGACGCCTATCCGACAGTCGTGGCCCGTGAGCTCGGTGTGGGGACCTTCATCAACGCCAGCTGCGGCGGAGCCACCGCCGACGATTTCTGGGAGCCCGCGCGCAACGGAGCCCCGCCCCAGCTCGACGCCCTGGATACGCAGACAGACCTCGTCACACTGACCATCGGCGGCAACGACGTCGGGTTCGCGGCGGTGATCGTGGCCTGCGCCCTCCGGCCCAACACCGCCCCCGAGCTCCTGCCGATGGTGGACTCAGTGACCTCGCGACTCGCCGAGGGCTTCGACGCCACCGCCGGGTGCTCCGACGTGATCGACCGCCAGGCCACGCGGGCTCTCGAGGAGCTCGACGGGCGTATGGACTTGGTGTACGCCGAGATCGCCCGGCGCTCCCCCGACGCCCGCGTGGTGACCGTGGGCTACCTCTCCGCGATCCCGGACGACCAGACCCTGCTCGCCTCGCCCGACTGTGCCCCGTTCATCGCGATCTCCGAGGCCGAACGGGACAAGGTCCGCGGGTTCCAGGAGAGCATCAACCGGGTGGTCCGCGACGCAGCACAGCGCAACGGGGCGACCGTCGTGATCCCCGACGAGCCCGGGCACTCGATGTGTACGCCCCCGGAGACCCGATGGGTCGACTTCACCGGCCTGCAGACCGCCTCGGTGCCCGTGCATCCCACGTCCGCCGGGCACGCCCACGTGGCCGGT
>NZ_JAALED010000532.1:0-6245 GCF_014145155.1 Dietzia sp. B19
CTCGCCACCGGCACCTCGACGTTCGACGGCGACCCGGCCGCGCGGGTACGACCCCAGGCCACGGTCCTGGACGCGCTCCGTGCCCTGGGCGCCGACGTCACCGGGGACAGCCTGCCGTTCACCGTCGCCGGGGCGGGCTCCCTGCGGGGTGGCCGGGTCGAGATGGACGCCTCCGCCTCGTCGCAGTTCGTCTCCGGCCTCCTGCTCTCCGCCGCCCGCTTCGACGAGGGGGTGGAGCTGATCCACGTGGGCGGTGCCGCCGTCCCGTCCGGCCCGCACATCGAGATGACACTGGCGATGCTGCGGGAATCCGGGGTGGCCGTCGAGCACCCCACCGCGTCGTCCTGGCACGTGGCACCGGGGCCGATCTCGGCCGTCGACCGCGTGGTGGAACCCGATCTGTCCAATGCGACCCCGTTCCTGGCCGCGGCCGCCGTCACCGGCGGGTCCGTCCGCGTCCCCCGCTGGCCGGTCTCCACCACGCAACCCGGGGACGCCATCCGCGGGATCCTCCGGGACATGGGCGCGTCCGTCACCCTGGAGACCGCCGACGGGGCCGAGCACGGAACCCTCGTCGTCGTCGGGCCCGACCGCCTCTCCCCCATCGAGGCGGACCTGTCCGCCATCGGTGAACTCACCCCCACGATCGCCGCGCTGTGCGCGCTCGCCGACGGCCCGTCACGGTTGACCGGGATCGCGCACCTGCGCGGGCACGAGACCGATCGCCTCGCCGCCCTCGCCGCCGAACTCGGTGCGGTGGGGTGCGGTGTCACGGAGCTCGACGACGGCCTCGAGATCGTCCCGGGCCCCCTGCGCGGTGCCCCGTGGCGCGCCTACGCCGATCACCGCATGGCGACCGCCGGCGCGATCATCGGTCTCGTGGTGCCGGGGGTCGAGGTGGACGACATCGACTCCACCGCCAAGACCATGCCGGGCTTCACCTCGATGTGGACCGCCATGCTCGCCGGGCGGGCGATGTAGGGCCATGGCCACCAGGCGGGGCGGGAGCGGGGCGCGCGGCTGGGACGAGTCCGACATCCGGATCCGGCCGGGCAAGGGGTCCAGACCCCGCACCAAGCGCAGGCCCAGCCACTCCGACGCCGCGTCCGCGATGGTCGTGAGCGTCGACCGCGGACGCTGGGGATGTGTGCTGCTGGACGACGGCCCGGACCACGTGGCCGGGACCCGGATCGTCACCATGCGGGCCCGGGAGCTGGGCCGCACGCCGATCGTCGTGGGCGACCACGTCGGCGTGGTGGGAGACCTCACCGGCACCCGGGACACCCTGTCGAGGATCGTCCGGGTCGAGGAGCGGAGCACGGTCCTGCGCCGGACCGCCGACGACTCCGACCCCTACGAGCGGGTGGTGGTGGCGAACGCCGAACTGCTGCTGATCGTGGTCGCGGTCGCGGACCCCCCGCCGCGCGCCGGCTTCGTCGCCCGCGCGCTCGTGGCGGCCTATACCGGCGGTCTCGATCCGGTCCTCTGCCTGACCAAGGGGGATCTCGACGACCCGTCGGTCTTCGCCGCCGAGTTCGAGGCGCTCGACGTCCCCGTGCTCCGGACGGGGATCGACGACGACCTCACCGCGCTGCACGAACGGATCGACGGTCGGATCTCCGCCATGATCGGCCACTCGGGCGTCGGCAAGTCCACGCTCGTCAACCGCTTGATCCCCGACGCCCACCGGGCGACCGGCGTGGTCTCCGGAGTCGGCAAGGGCCGACACACCTCGACCCAGTCGGTCGCCCTCGAACTGGGTACCGGGGGCTGGGTGGTGGACACCCCGGGGATCCGCAGTTTCGGCCTCGCGCACGTCTCGCCCGACGACGTGGTGGCGTCGTTCTCCGACCTGGACGCGATCGTGCAGGACTGCCCCCGGGGCTGTACCCACCAGGGCCCGCCCGCGGACCCGGAGTGCAGGTTCGACGCCATAGCCGACCCCGCCGTGCACCGGCGCGCCCTGGCCGTCCGCGAGCTCCTCGGCGTCCTGCAGTCCAATGACGCGTGGGCGCTGGGGACCGATCAGGACTGACGCCCCGCCGCGGTCAGAGCTTGAGCTCGACGTCCCCCAACGCCACCGAGATGCACGTCTGGATCCGCTCGCCGGGGCCGTGGTCGGTGCCGTTGCGCAGGTCGCGGACATGCCCCTCGTCGAGTCCCACGACGCAGGTCTGGCAGATGCCCATCCGGCAGCCGAACGGCATCTGCACGCCCACCTGCTCGCCGCCCTCGAGGATGGTGGTGGCACCGTCGAGCTCCACCGTCTTGCCGGTCGAACCGAACGTGACGGTCCCGCCCGAGGCCCCGGCGTCCCTGTTGACCGTGAAGCGCTCCACGTGGAGATCGTCGCGGCCGGTGGCGTCGAAGTGCTCGTCGAGCTCGTCGAGCATCGCGTTGGGGCCGCACGCCCAGGTCGGCCGCTCCGACCAGTCGGGGACGAGGGCGGACATCTGGCGGGAGTCGATGCGGCCCTCCTCGCTGGTGACCCGCAGGTGCAGGACGTACCCGGGCTGGGTCTTCTCGAGGGCGCGCAACTCCTCCAGGAAGAGTGCGTCCTCCCTCTCGCGCACCGAGTGCACGTGGACGACGTCGGGGAACGGCTCGGTGACCGAGCGGCGGTCCAACGAGCGGAGCATGCCCATGACCGGCGTGATGCCGGATCCGGCCGTGACGAACATCAGCTTGGGCGGCGTCGGCGTGGGCAGGTGGAAGTCCCCCGCCGGGGCGGCGAGGCGGACGATGGTGCCGGGCTCGACGGTGCCGACGATGTGGTTGCTGAGCAGCCCCTCGGGCAGGGCCTTGACGGTGACCGAGTACTCGCCACGGCCCGTGGTGGGCGCCGAGGTCAGGGAGTAGGAGCGCCAGGTCCAGCGGCCGTCGAGGAGGACGCCGATTCCCAGGTACTGTCCCGGCTGGTAGTGCGGGGTCGCGCCCCACCCGGGCTTGATGACGAGGGTGACGGTGTCCTCCGCCTCGCGGCGCACCGTGACCACCTCTCCACGCAGCTCCCGGGAGGACCACAACGGGTAGATGAGCGAGGAGTAGTCGTCCATCCGCAGCGGGTGGGTGAGGCGGTTGAGGAAGCGATGCGCGGCCCGCGGTTCGGGAACCCTCGCGGCCGCTGCCCGCAGTACACGGTTGAGTCCACTGGTCGACTCGGTCACTGGTGCCTCCTTGGGGCCGGGAACCGCGCGACCCGAGGACCGGGCCGACGGTGCCGGAGATGAGAACCTACGGTAGCGAAGGTTAGCGCCTGGCGGACACCGCACGGGCGTGATCCCGGTAACCGGGACGGCCCTCCGGGGTTCTCAGAGCAGATTGAGCAGGAACGGCAGCTCCGCCGCGTCGTACCAGGCGAGATCGAGGTCGAGAGCGTCCCCCACGGTGAGTTCGGCGTCCTCGTCCCCCAGGTCGGCGCGATCCACGGCCGCGACCGCGGCCTCGACGGGGCCGGCCGCGCCCGCGAGGTCCACGTGGACGGCCGCGACCTCGTCCATCGCCACGGTCCCCCTCGTCAGGCGGACGACCGCGGTGTCCAGGTCGGGCCGGGGCCGGGCGTCGGCGTCGGGGACATCCACACTCACCACCACGCGGCGGTACGGGTGCGCCTCGTGCACCGCGCCGGAGTCGATCTCACCGCCGAGCAACCGGAGCGAGGCGCGGGCGGCCTCGAGGAACGCGACGTGCTCGATCTCCTCGGTGTCCCCCTGGGCATACGACTCGACGAGCGCGGGGGTCGCGGCGAACGCGGTCGCGCTGCGTACGGGCATCTCCCCGCCGTCGAGCAGGGTCTCCAGCATCGCGAGCGTGGCAGGGATGAACAGGCGCATGGTGGTGCCTTCCTCGGGTGGGCGGGGCCGGTCGGCGGTCGGTACCGGTCGGCGGGTACCGGTCAGCGGGCGGTCCCGGTGAGCTCGTCGAGTGCCGACGAGATGAGCTCACCGATCTCCTCCACGTCCGGAACCGCCTGGCGATCCGCCGTGAATCCGCAGTAGACGATCCCCGAGTAGCTGCTCATCGACACGGCCAACGCCTGACCGTCGAGCAGCGCGGGGACGGGGTAGACCTCGGCGAGCTCGCCGTCGCCCCAGAACATCTTGTGCTGCGGTCCCGGTGCGTTGGTGACGACCAGGTCGTAACTGTCCGACGGCAACATGATCGCCGCCCGGGAGCCCAGCGCGTGCAGGGTGGGCGGGGCGAATCCGGAGAGGCGGGCCAGCGACTTGGCGCCGACGGCCTGCCTCGGGTGGCGCTGTGTGGCCGTCTCCCTCGAGATCTGCGCGAGCCGCATCCGGGGGTTGGGCTCCCCCACCGGCATGCCGATGAGGGCCGAGGCGATCTCGGCGGAGGTCGCCTCGGCCGAGACCTCCGACCCCTCGACCGGTCCGGTCTCCGAGGAGACCGCCATCGGCACGATCGCCCGGAGCGTGTCGGCCGTCGAGAGCGGGTGGCCGCAGGACAGGATCCACGAGCGCAGCGCCCCGCACAGGACGGCCAGGACCACGTCGTTGACCTTGCACCCGTGCTCCCTGGCGATCGTCCGCGCCTGGTCCAGCGGGAACGAGGCCAGTCCCACGCGGCTGCCGCGCGGGCGGGAGGTCCGGAACATCTCCGCCAGCCCCCCGGGCGGTCGCAGGACCGTCAGACTCGCGGCCCCGACCAGACCACGGCTCGCCCTCTCCACCGCGTTGACCAGTCGTGCCGAGCGCCGGACCAACTCCAACGGGTCCGTGGCGATGGTGATGAGCGCGTCCAGGACGAGCACGCCGTCGCCCGGCGAGGGCACGGGGGTCCAGGTGGCCACCTCGTCCACGTCCGCGGACGCCCTCTCGTCGGTCATGAGCACCTGAGCGAGGTCCACGGCGTTGGGGCCGCCCAGGAGGACGTGATGGGTCTTGGTGAGAACAGCCAGACGCCCGTCGGCGAGTCCCTCGATGAGGTAGAGCTCCCACAGCGGTCGGCCGGGCTCGAGCGGGCGGTCGACCAGCCTGGCCACCAGATCGGCGAGCTGGCGCACGCCCCCGGGCGCCGGCAGTGCGGACCTGCGGACGTGGAAGCTCAGGTCGAAGTCCGGATCGTCGACCCAGACCGCCCGCGCGAGCCCGAACGGGACGTACCGGATGCGCTGGCGGAACCTGGGGGCGTCGGCGAGTCTGGCGTCGACGAACTCCATGACGCGGTCGATGTCCCACGGATCGTCCCGGGAGACGAGCGCGAGGGAACACGAGTGCCGACTCCGCGATCGGGTGGCGTCCCCGAGGAGCAGATCCGCGTCCGCCGTCGCCAGCCTGGTCGCCACGGGTCAGACCGCCTCGTCCAGCCCGAGCAGTCCCCGGATCTCCACGGCCGCACGGTCGAACACCTGGTAGAACACGCCGATCATGCCGGTCTGGACGGCGCCCAGGACGTTCTCGATGGCGTCGTCGACCATGACGCACTCCCGGGGCTCCAGCTCGAGCCGTCGCGCCGCCTCGAGGAACGCCTCGGGATCGGGCTTCTCGACGCCGGTCCGGCCGCTGAGCACCACGTGATCGATGCCGTAGGCGCGGGCGTCCTCACGCACCCGATCGGCCCCCGGCCCCTCGGGCTCGTTGCTGAGGACCGCCAGGCGCACGTCGTTGGCACGCGCACCGAGAAGGATCTCCCGCCAGCTCTCGCGGTCCTCATCCGTGCCGTCCAGCACCCCGAAGTAGTCGACAATCAGTCCTCGCATGGGGACAGCCTAGGCAACGCCCGTCGACGGTGCAGGAGCGGAGCCGGAACCGACCGCCCGTCCCCGTGCGTCAAACGACATAGAAGAACGCGAGACCGGCCCGGTCCTCGCCGGAGGGAGCAGGAGAACGCATGGCCCCGACACCCGTGTCACCGCCGTCGACGGGACGATCCACGCCCTGTCGGGACGCCTCGTTCGACGAGTGCAGGGTCAGACCACTCCCCTCCACGGAACCCGTCTCCGCTGCCCGACGGCACGACCGGATGAGCCCACCGGTCGCGGATCCGGTGGCGGTCCCGGTGCCCGTGCCGGACCCCGAGCACGCGGTACCGGTCCCGGCGAGGCGGGCGGCCCACGCCCTGGTGATCATGGCCCTCGAGGTCGTCGACCGGAAGCGGGCCCCACACCACACCCGGGGCGCGTTCCCACCCCACCTCGTCGAGATGCTCAGGACCCTGGCCCGCGGAGGGGTCCCGGGCCGGCACCTCGGTCCCGCTCGGGTCCACCGCCTCCACATCCACGCCGCCGA
>NZ_JAALED010000533.1:0-1087 GCF_014145155.1 Dietzia sp. B19
ACTCCCTCGACCCGCCCGCCGGCACGCGCGGGCTCGCCTGACGGGACTCCGTTGCCCACGCCCGAGGTGGCGCGTCCGAGCGGGGCGGCGTCCGGGCCCAGGATGGTGGCGCCCATGTGGTTCTCGAAGCCGGTCAGGGTCTGGGTGAGGCCGTCCAGCTGCGGTTCCACCACCAGCTCGCCGATCGAGCGGGTGGCCTGCGGCGAGGTGGTCACGTCGAGCAGGCCCAACCCGGGAGCGCGGGAGCCGTCGGCGACCATGAACCACTCGCCGAACACCTGCATCCCGGCGCAGATCGCCAGCACCGGCACCCCGCGCGCGACGGCCCGCTGCACACCGGGCGAGCCCGACAGGTGTCGTGATGCGAGCTTCTGGGCGGTGTCCTCGCCCCCGCCCACCGTGTAGATGTCACACGAGTCGGGAACGGCGTCGTCGAGGGTGATGCGGACGATCTCGGCGTCGTACCCGCGCCACCTCAGGCGTTGGCGCAGGATCAGGGAGTTTCCGTCGTCGCCGTAGGTGCCCATGACGTCGGGCAGCACCAGGCCGATGCGCACAGTCGACTCGGTGGGCCGCGGGGAATCGGGGGAGACGGTGTCGAGCGGTGAGGCGGAGGCCCCGGCGTCGCGGTCGGTCATGGCTGCTGCTCCTTCCGGGCGGCGATCGCGCGTCCGAGGTCGCGGAACGCGGTGTAGTTGGCCAGCACCTCGACCCGGCCGGGTGGGCACCGCCTGATCGCGGACAACGGGTCGGGCTCGAGCTTGTGCTCGACCCCGGCGTAGCTCAGGCGCACCGACAGGTCCGCGGCGCGCTCACCGGAGGCGTACACGGACACGCCCTCGAAGCTCTCGAATCGCACATCCCACAGCCACGACAGGTCCACGCCGTCGGCCACCTGGCCGTTCACCGCGATCACCAGGCCGTCAGCGGAGGCGTCGATCATGCCGAGCGCCTCCTGCCAGCCGGCCGGGTTCTTGGCCAGCAGCAGGTGCGCGGCGCGGCCGTCCACGTCCACGGTCGAGTAACGGCCCGCCACGTCGTCGACGACCTCGACGGCCCGGACCGCGGCCGCGGGGTCGGCGCCCAT
>NZ_JAALED010000534.1:0-2100 GCF_014145155.1 Dietzia sp. B19
TTCTCCCTCGACGGTCAACGTCTGCTCGGGGGTCTCGTCGATCCTCGGCTCCGAGCCCGGCACGGTCGTGCGAGACGTCGCGGACCTGGTGACGGCGACGGTCACGGGCTCACGCGAGGGGGCGTAGGCCAACACCCTCAGGTCCCCGGAGCCCTCGTCGAGGAGCTCGACCGTCGGGGCGGGGCCGGGGTCCACCTCCACCGCCGGCTCCAGGCCCTGGTCCTCCTGCGCGCTGACCGCCGCGTCCCCGGGGGAGTCCCCGCCGTCCGAGCACGCGGCCGTGGAGGCCACGAGCGCAGCGGCCAGCGCGGTAACGAGGAGTCGGCGACCGCCTCGCGTGGGTCGGGAAGGGCCGGAGGCACGGGGTGTTCGGGGGTTCACGACCCCCGAGCCTAGAGGGTCCACCCACCGGGCCACCCGGCCCCGCCGGGGGATCAGGGATACTGGACCGCATGACGGAGACCAACGGGACGCGGTCCGACGCCACGGGGACGACGCCCGGCGGTGCCGGTGCCGGCTATTTCAGGGCGGGGCCGGTGGTCATGCTGATGATCGCCGCGGTGATCGTGACGGCGGACCAGGTGACCAAGGCCCTTGCGGTGTGGGGACTCGAGGGACAGGACCCGATCCGGATCGTCGGCGACACCGTACGACTGCTCCTCCTGCGCAACCCCGGGGCGGCCTTCTCGATGGGGACCGGCTCGACCGTCGTCCTGAGCATCGTGGCGACACTGGTCGTGCTGGGATTGCTGTGGTTCTCGCGTCGGGTCCACTCCCGGTGGTGGGCGTGGGGACTCGGGTTGATCCTGGGTGGTGCCGCCGGGAATCTCGTCGACCGGTACCTCCGCTCGCCCGGGGTGCTGCGCGGACACGTGGTGGACTTCGTCTCGGTCGGGTGGTGGCCGGTGTTCAACGTGGCCGACTCGAGTCTGGTCGTCGGCGTGATCGTGGTGGCCGTCGCCGTGTTCAGGGGCGTGGAGTTCGACGGCTCGCGTGGGTTGGTGGCGGAGGACGCCGCCGCGACGGAGCGTCGTGACGGCGGGGACGGCGGCGACACCGTGGGCGGAACGCATGGGTGAGCTGCGCACCTTCCCCGTCCCGGACGGTCTCGACGGGATGCGGGTGGATGCGGGCGTCTCCCGCCTGCTCGGGATCTCCCGGACCGCGGTCGCCGACCTCGCCGGCGAGGGCAAGGTGCTGATCGACGGCCGGGCCGTGGGCAAGTCCGACAAGCTCACCGGGATGTCGTGGATCGAGGTCGAGATGCCCGACCCGCGGGCCGAACCGGCGGTGGTCGCCGAGCCGGTGGAGGGGATGGCGGTCATCTACTCCGACGCCGACCTCGTCGTCGTCGACAAACCCGTCGGCGTGGCCGCCCACCCCTCCGTGGGCTGGACCGGCCCCACCGTGATCGGGGGGCTGGCGGCCGCCGGGTACCGCATCTCCACCTCGGGGCCGCCGGAGCGCAAGGGGATCGTCCACCGCCTCGACGTGGGCACCTCCGGCCTGATGGTGGTCGCGGCCTCCGAGCGCGCGTACACGCTCCTCAAGCGGGCGTTCCGCGACCGCACGGTCGACAAGACCTACCACGCGCTGGTCCAGGGACACCCCGATCCGCTGTCCGGGACCATCGACGCCCCCATCGGCCGCCACACCTCCAACGACTGGCGGTTCGCGGTCACCTCCGACGGCAAGCACTCGATCACCCACTACGACACGCTCGAGGCGCACCAGGCCGCGACGCTGGTCGAGGTGAAGCTCGAGACCGGGCGCACCCACCAGATCCGGGTGCACTTCTCCGCCCTGCACCACCCGTGCGCGGGGGACCTGACCTACGGCGCCGATCCGGTGCTGGCGAGGCGGCTCGGGCTGGAGCGGCAGTGGCTCCACGCGGTGGGGCTCGGGTTCGACCACCCGGGCACCGGTGAGCGCGTGGACTTCGCGAGCTCGTACCCCGATGACCTCCAGCACGCGCTGGACGCCCTCCGCGCGGCGTGAGCAGGCCCCGGGGCACCGGTCGGACGACCCCCCGATCGGCCGGCCTGCGGGTCCTCAGGATCGCGGGTGTCGGGGTGGTGATCGTCCTGGCGTTGGTCGCCG
>NZ_JAALED010000535.1:0-1800 GCF_014145155.1 Dietzia sp. B19
ATCCACTCGTGGAGACGGGCGGCCTCGCGGGTCAACGCGTCGGGTGCGCCGCCCGCGGAGAACGGCACGGGCGCGGGTGCGTCGCGCATCTCGAGCCGGCCCGGGTTCTCGACCCGGGCGTCGGCCGTGTCCTCCGGTGCGTCCTCGACGATGAGGTGGGCGTTCGTCCCGCTGATGCCGAACGAACTGATCCCTGCTCGACGCGGGGCCTCCGTCCGCGGCCAGGGTTCGGCCTCGGTGAGTACCCGGACACAGCCGGCGCTCCAGTCGACCCGGGAGGTCGGCTCCGAGACGTGGAGCGTCCTCGGCAGGACGTCATGACGCAACGCCAGCAGGATCTTGACGAGGCCCGCCACTCCGGCGGCGGCCTGGGTGTGGCCGATGTTCGACTTCAGGGAGCCCAGTCGCAGGGGTTCACCGGTCTCGTCGCGGCGACCGTAGGTCGCCATCAGCGCGTCCGCCTCGATCGGATCGCCCAGACGGGTGCCCGTGCCGTGCGCCTCGACCACGTCGATGTCGCCGACGGAGAGATTCGCGTCCGCCAGAGCGGCGCGGATGACCTCCTGCTGCGCGACACCGCTGGGAGCGGTGAGGCCGTTGGACGCACCGTCGTTGTTGATCGCGCTACCCGTGAGGACGCCCAACACCCGATGGCCGGCGGCCCGGGCGGCCGACAACGGCTCCAGCACGACGACCGCACACCCCTCGGCCCAGCCCGCCCCGTCGGCATCCTCGGAGAACGCCCGGGACCGACCGTTGGGCGAGATCGCCCGCTGCTTGGTGAGTTCGACGAACATGCCCGGCGTGGACATGATCGTCACGCCGCCACAGAGCGCCATCCGCGACTCCCCGGAGCGCAGTGACCGGATCGCCAGGTGAATCGCCGTCAGCGAGGAGGAACAGGCGGTGTCCGTGCTCAGCGCCGGGCCACGCAGTCCGAGTTGATACGCCACCCGGCCCGCGATGACGGAGGTGTGGGTCCCGGTGAGGCGGTACCCCTCACCGTGGCCGGGTTCGGTCATGGGTCGTCCGTAGTCACCCGGCATCGCCCCGACGAACACCCCCACCCGGTCGCCGACGACGGCGCCCGGGTCGACGCCCGCCGACTCGAGGGCATCCCAGGCCACCTCGAGGATCTTGCGCTGCTGTGGGTCCATCGCGTCCGCCTCGCGGGCGGAGATCCCGAAGAAGCCCGAGTCGAACGTCGTGGCGTCCGTCAGGAAGCCACCCTCGCGGCAGTAGCTCCTGCCCGGGGTGTCGGGATCGTCGTCGAACAGGTTGTCGAGATCCCACCCCCGGTTCGTCGGGAACGGCCCGATCGAGCAGGCGCCCTCGGACAGCAGGGTCCACAACTCGTCGGGGGTGTTCGCCCCGGGGAACCGGCACGCCATCCCGACGACGGCGATCGGTTCGTCGGAGGTGCCCCGCTTCGCCTCGGCGACGCCGGTGTCATCGGTGTTCCCGCCGGTCAGCCGACGGTGTAGACCGTGGCCGAGCGCCCTCGGGCTGGGGTTGTCGAAGAACGCCGAGCTCGGGAGCCGAACTCCCGCCCGTTGCTCGATCCGGTCGATGAGCATCGGGATCATCTGCGAGGTCAGGCCGAGATCGGTGAAGGCGTCGTCCACGGGGATGTCGTCGCCGTCGGCGAGGACAACGGACACCTCCTCCACGACCACCGACGTGGCGAGGTCCTGCCCGCTCTGCGTACTCGTCGACCCGCGGATCCGCCGGCCCGATTCCGGGAGGGCCTCCTCGTCGAGCCCCGCGAGGGGCGAGTCGGATGACTGCGGGGCGACGCGC
>NZ_JAALED010000535.1:1847-7892 GCF_014145155.1 Dietzia sp. B19
CGTCGGGCGGGGGTCTCCTGGTACCGGCGCCACCTCGTCGGGGGCCCACAACCGCGAGCCCCGTAGCGTCCGCTCGGGCACGGGGATGGCGCCCGCACGCGGGCGCCCGAGTACGGAGGTCCAGGAGACCCGCTGTCCGGTGACGTACAGCTCCGTCACGGCGCGGAGCGCCTCCTCGGCCTCGTCCGCCTCCGGCCGGCCGATCAGTGGTACCGCCCGTAGACCGGTGGTCTCGGTGATCGCCGAGATGAGCGACGCCCGGGGTCCCAGCTCGAGGAAGCGGACGGCGCCCTCCGAGGCCGCGGCCTGTACGCCGTCGGCGAAACGGACGGTGCCCCGCAGATGGCGGACCCAGTATCCGCTGTCGAACTCGCTGCGGAGCGAGCCGTCCACGTTGCTGATGACCGGCGTACGGGCCCGTCTGTGTCGGACACCATCGGCGATCTCGGCGAAGGGCTCCAGGGCGGGCTCCATGAGTGGCGAATGGAAGGCGTGGCTGACCCGCAGCCGCGAACGACGCCACTGCCCGGGGAGGGCGGCCTCGACCAGCTCCACCTCCGACACGGGTCCCGCGACGACGGTGCTCGTCGGGCTGTTGACCCCGGCCACATCGACCGACCCGGTCCCCAGTTCGGCCAGCAGAGTCCGGGCCTCGGACTCCGTACAACCGATGGCGAGCATCGCGCCCCCCGCGGGCAGCCGGTCCATCACCTCTCCCCGGGCGACGGCGAGCCGCGCCAGATCGTCGACGTCGAGGACCCCGGCGACGTGGGCCGCGGAGAGCTCGCCGATCGAATGACCGACGAGGACGTCCGGTATCACCCCCCACGATTCCACCAGTGCGTGGGCGGCGACCTCGAACGCGACGAGAGCCGGTTGCGTGAACCGGGTGCGGGCCAGGAGATCCTCGTCGTCTCCGTCGATGACACCGGCCAGGTCATGACCCGCGTGGTCGCTCATCGCACCGAGCAGTTCCCCGAAGGTCTCCCCGAACACCCCGTACCGCCGGGAGAGCGAGGTGCCCATGTGGAGCCGTTGCGCCCCCTGGCCGGAGAACACCCCGGCGAGACCTCCGACGACCACCCGGCCGGATGTCACACCCTCACCGGGACGCTTGTCGGCCACCGCCTCGAGACCCCTGGTCAGTCCATCGCGGTCCACTGCCGTCACCACTGCCCGGTAGCGTCCCCACCGGCTGGACCGGGCGGCCAGATGGCGTCCGATCTCGGTCAGGTCCGCATCGCTCGTGACCGCGGGATCGAGTAGGGCGAGGACCTGACCCGCCTCGTCCGCGAGTGCTCGCTCACCCGTTCCGGAGAGGAGCCAGACGTGCCGCGCAGAGTCCTGGTCCTGCGCCGCCGGCCGCGGCGGGGACCCGGCCACCGCCGGGGCGGATTCGACCACGAGGTGACAGTTCGTGCCACCCATGCCGAACGAGGACACCCCGGCCAGAGCGGTGACCGGCAGTTCCTGCGGATCCGCCAACACCTCCAGCGCCCTGGCCTCGAGGGCGAGGTCCGGGTTGGGGTTGATGAAATTGGTCTGCGGGGGGACCGTGCGGTGGAACAGCGCCAGCACCACCCGTAGCAGCCCGGTCACGCCGGCCGCCGATTCGAGGTGCCCGACCGTCGCCTTGGCCGACCCGATCGGCAGTGGCAGCCCGCGTCGGCCGAAGACCCGGCCGAGTGCGGCGGCCTCCACCGGGTCACCGACCCGGGTCCCCGTTCCGTGCAGCTCGAGATAGTCGAGGTCATCGGGTCCGATACCCGCGTCCGCGAGGGCGTCCCGGATGCACTGCTCCTGCCCGTCGGCGTGGGGCACACCCACTGCCGCCCCGGGACCGTCGTTCGACACGCCACCGCCGCGGATCACGGCATAGATCCGGTCGCCGGCGGCGACCGCGGTGTCCAGCGGTCGGAGGACGAAGAACACTCCGCCCTCGCCGCGGACGTATCCGTCGGCTCGTTCGTCGAACGGCAGGCTCCGAGAGGTCTTGGAGAGAGCGCCGAACGAGGCGGCCGCCCGGGAACTGGCCTCATCGAGGATGAGATTGACACCGCCGGCCACCGCCACCGAGCATTCCCCGGCCTCCAGCGCGCGGACGGCGGAGTACACCGCGACCAGGGATGACGACTGGCCACTGTCCACGACCATGCTCGGCCCGTTGAGACCGAGCCGTCGGGAGACCCCGTTGGCGACCATGCTGCGCTGGGTGCCGGTCAGGAAGAAGGGGTCGTCGACCCGGTGGGACACCATCTTCTCCCACGAACCGACCATGCAGCTCGCCCAGACGCCGACGTCGGCGCCTCTCGGCTCCCCCACGTCTATCGCCGCGTCGTCCAGGGCACGCCCGACGAGTTCCAGCGCCATGCGCTGGTGCGGGTCCATCAACCCGGCCTCGCGCGGCGAGATCCCGAAGGCCGCCGGCTCGAACAACTCGATCTCGTCGAGGTATGCGGCCTCACTGGTCAGCCCCCGGCCCTGCGGCGGGGTCCGGATGGTGGACTCCCCGCTGAGCTGCAGCCGGAAGAACTCCTCGGGTGTGGATGCCCGGGGCAACCGACACGCGATTCCGGTGATCGCCACATCCGTCATCTCAGATACCCATTCTCTCGTTGAGGATGTCCACGGCCCGCGCCGGCGGGTCCATGGACCGCACTTCCTCGGCCACCGCGAGGGCGGCGGTCCGGAATCCGGGATCGGAGATGAGTTGCCCGACCTCTGCGGTCAGTCGATCGGCCGTGAAGTCGCGCGAGGGGAGGTAGATGCCCGAACCCGCGCGGGCGACCGCGTCGCCGCGCAGCGACTGGTCTGCGTGGACGACTGTCGTGATGTGCTGGGGGATCCCCGCCATGAGCGCGTTGGCCCAGGTGCCGTAGCCGGAGTGGTGGACGACCGTCGCGCAGGTCGGCAGCAGGAACTGGAGCGGCACGTAGCCCGCGTGTACGACGTTGCCGGGCAACGTCAGCGAGTCGACCCGCGAGTCCGGTACCGCCACGACGAGCTCGATGTCGAGCTCACCGAGCGCGTCGAGGGCACTGGGCAGGTCGAACGGCTCCATGCCCAGCGCGTCGGCCCACGAGATCCCGGTGGTGATGCACACCCGGGGGCGACCGGGCGGGGTGTCGAGCCACCGCGGCTGGACCGCCGCGCCCTGGTACGGCACCGCTCGCATGTGGACCCGATCGAGGCCGGTGGTCAGCTGCATGCTCGGGGGGACCATGTCGATGGTGAACTCGCCGTTGATCAGGGACTCGTCGAACTCCGCCCCGTACCGGTCCAGGTGGTCGGTCATCCAGTCCGCCAGCGGGTCCTCGTCCTCACCCTCCTCGGCGGCGAGTTCCAGGAAGACCTCCCGCATCGCGCCGTAGATGTCGATCATCCAGGACAGACGCACCTGCCGGGCGCCGCACGCGGCGGCGGCGATCGGGCCGGCGTAGGTGAGCGGCTCCCAGATCACGAGATCGGGACGGAAGCCCCGCGCGAACTCGACCAACCCGTCGACCAGCCCGTCGTTGAAGCCCGCGAACGCGGTAGAGGTGCTGACCTGATATCGCAGCAGCAGCTCGTCCCACTCCTGCTCGTCGGCGAAGGGACGGGTCCAGTCCGTCAGCGGGTTCTCGATGTCCCCCTGCGCTGCGGCACCGGCGAACGTCTTCCTGATCTCCGAGTCCACCCCCACCTCGACGGCCGGCAACCCCGCCGTGGTCACCGCGGAGACGAGTGAGGGGGTGACGGCGACGCGGATCTCGTGACCGGCCGCGAGGAGCGCCCATCCGAGGGGGACCATCGTCCGGAGGTGGCTGGGTTCACTGATCGTGGTGAGTAGTACTCGCACGGGTTCTCCCTACTTTCAGTGTGTGGCGGACGGCGAGGGATGGGCGACCCGGTGGATCTCCCGGGCGATCTCCGGCCACTGGTCGGCCAGGTAGAAGTGGCCACCGTCGAACACCCGCAGCTCGAACTCCGCGGTGGTCTCGCTGCCCCACTCGGCGGCGTCGAACTCCGAGATCCAGTCGTCGGACGACCCGTGGAGCGCGACGATCGGGCAGTTCAACGGCTCTCCGGGCACGTAGTCGTACTTCTCCGCCGCGGCGTAGTCCGCCCGCATGGTCGGGAGGATCAACTGGACGAACTCGGGGTCGTCCAGGAGCCGGGAGTCCGTCCCGCTCAGTCGCCGCATCTCGGCGAGCATCGCCGCGTCGTCCTCGGTGTGGAGGCCGAGGGACTTGTGCGCCCGCGGACCGGGTCGGCCCGAGGGGAGGAAGGCCGTGAGCTCACGGCCCCGATCGGCGATCATCCTGGCCGCCTCGAACCCCACGCTCGCTCCGAGGCTGTGACCGAAATAGACGGTCGGGCGGTCCGGTAGGTCGAGCAGCTCGGGCAGCGCACCCTCGGCCAGCGCGGGCACCGAGTCGAGGCAGGGTTCCAGGCGTCGGTCCTGGCGCCCCGGGTACTGGACGGCGTACAGCTCGACCGACTCGTCGAGGCACCGGGCCAGCGGATGGAAGTAGCTGGTGGACCCGCCGGCGTGGGGAAAGCACACCACCGTCGTCGAGGCATCGTCTCGGGGTGCGAGGCACCGCAACCAGCGGCTCTGGGCGTTCGGATCAGTCATGGTCGTCTCTCCTCCGCATTCTCGGCCAGCCACAGCTCGATCGCCGCGACCGTGCTGTCACATTCGGACTCCATCACCGTGAAGTGGTTTCCCGGCACCCCGACCAGGTCGTGGGGCAGGCTCCACTCCGCTTTCCAGCTGTCATCCCCGGTCCCCGCCGCTCGCGCGGAGAGCGGCTCGCTCGCCTGCAGGAACAGGGTTCGCACGTCGGTCCGGTGCGGCCGCCAGGGGCCCATGAGCCGCGTGTACCACCCCATCGCGGTCAGCGGCGCGTCGTCGGCGACCTCGTAGGTCTCCGACCGCGCCGCCATCCCGTCCATCAGGTCGACGCCGAACCGGCTGAGGAAGTCGCTGTCCGGCAGGTAGACGTCCACCAGCACGACGGCGTCGACCGGGTAACCGGTCGACACGAGGCGCTCCGCGGCGGCCTGGGCGAACCACCCGCCCGCCGAGGTCCCCATGAGGACGACTGACCGCCCGCCGGCGTACTCCCGGACCGCGTCGGCCTGTGCGGCGACGACGGCCTCGATGGTGGCGGGGAGGGCGTCACCGGAGGCGAATCCCGGCAGCGCCACCGCCGCCACCTCCCTGCCCTTCTGCCAGACGGAGGCGAGCTTGGCGTACTGCGCCGCACCGGCGGTGGCGATGCAGGAGTGGAAGGCGAAGATCACCGGCCCGTCGGTGGCCGCGTTCAACGAGACGACACGCGCCGCGTTCGCGGCGGCCTCGTGCTCATCGAACCGCGGACGCAGTTCGGCGGCCAGCCGGAGCAACTCGAAACCGACCTCCCACCGACCACTCGACACGGCCCGCTGGTGGAGCTCGCTGATGGTCATGGACGCCCCGCCGGTCCGGCCCGACGGGGTCGAGTCGTCCGGGGACACCTCGTTCCCCGGTGCGTCGTCCAGCCGGGCGGCCAGGGTGTCGACGAGGCCGGCGAGGGTGTCGTGGTCGAACACCAGGCTGGCCGGGAGGACGGTTCCGGTCGCCTTGGCCAGGCGGTTGCGCGTCTCGATCGCCATCAGCGAGTCGAATCCCGCGTCCCCCAACCGGTAGTCGCTCTCGACCGGCCCGCCACTGACCCCCAGCACCGCCGCCACCGTCTCGCCGACGAGGGCCGTGAGCGCCTGCCGCCGTCGGTCCGGATCCATCGACCGATAGTCGCCGTGGCCCCGGGCACCCGAGGTCGCAGGCTCCACCGGGCCGGCCAGCATGTCGAGGATCGGCGGGAGGACGCCGTCCCGACGTGAGCGGCGCAGTCCCGACCGGTTCCACCCGAGCCCGAGCAGTACGGGGAGTCCCGTGCGGGGGGCGGCGTCCAACACCCCGAAGGCCTCCGCGTTGGTCAGCGCACGGAGCCCGCTGCGTTCCTGCGCCTCCAGCTGGGCCGCGGTCAGCTCGTCCGCGGCTCCGGCGGCCTCCGACCA
>NZ_JAALED010000536.1:0-2540 GCF_014145155.1 Dietzia sp. B19
CCGGAGGTCCTGGCCGCCGCGGGTCTGGATGACGGCGACGAGGTCGGCCGCGTCCTGGAGTTCGCCGCCCGCGAGGTGGTACCGCGACTGGCCGCCACGGTCGACGAGCTGGATGCGGTGATGCACGCCCTGGGCGGCGGGTTCGTGCCCGCCGGGCCGTCCGGTTCGCCCCTGCGCGGCCTGGTCAACGTTCTCCCGACCGGCCGCAACTTCTACACCGTGGACCCTCGGGCGATCCCGTCCCGGCTGGCCTGGGAGACCGGCCAGGCGATGGCCGACTCACTGCTGGACCGCCACGTGGCGGAGACCGGTGAGTACCCGAGCTCGGTGGGACTGTCGATCTGGGGCACCTCGGCCATGCGGACCTCGGGCGACGACGTGGCCGAGGTCCTGGCCCTGCTCGGCGTCCGTCCGGAGTGGGACGAGGCCTCCCGCCGGGTCAACGGTCTCGAGGTGGTCCCGGCCGCCGAGCTCGGCCGCCCGCGGGTCGACGTGACGGTCCGCATCTCGGGGTTCTTCCGGGACGCCTTCCCGCACGTCATCACCATGCTCGACGACGCCGTCCGGATGGTGGCGGACCTCGACGAGCCGGCCGAGCAGAACTACGTGGCCGCCCACACCCGTGCGGACCTGGCCGAGCACTCGGACCACCGGCGCGCGACCACCCGCATCTTCGGCTCCGCGCCGGGGTCGTACGGCGCCGGGATCCTGCAGACCATCGAGGCCGGCAACTGGCGGGACGACCGGGACCTGGCCGAGGTCTACACCCGGTGGGGCGGCTTCGCCTACGGCCGCGACCTGGACGGCGTCCCGGCCGCGGACGACATGCGCACCAACTATCGGCGCATCGCGGTGGCCGCCAAGAACATCGACACCCGCGAGCACGACATCGCCGACTCGGACGACTACTTCCAGTACCACGGCGGGATGATCGCGACCGTGCGAGCGCTCACCGGCGCCGAACCCCGCGCCTACGTGGGGGACTCCACCACGCCGGACGCCATCCGCACCCGGTCGCTCGCGGAGGAGACGGTCCGGGTGTTCCGGGCTCGCGTGGTCAACCCCCGGTGGATCGCGGCCATGCAGCGGCACGGCTACAAGGGGGCCTTCGAGCTGGCCGCGACGGTGGACTACCTCTTCGGGTTCGACGCCACCGCAGGGGTCGTGCACGACTGGATGTACGACACGCTGGCCAGGGAGTACGTGCTGGACCAGACCAACCAGGAGTTCCTGCGGCGGTCCAACCCGTGGGCGTTGCGCGGGATGATCGAGCGGCTCTCCGAGGCCGCCGACCGCGGGTTGTGGGCCGAGCCGGACGCCGAGATCATGGACCGGATGCGGCAGGTCTACCTGGACGTCGAGGGCGACCTCGAGGACACCCACGGTGACTGACCGGGTGTCCCGCCTCCCGGCCGGGGAGGCCGGCGGCACCCCGCGCCGCCGGGTGCGGGTGGTGGGGATCGGCTCCGGGGGGCCGGACCAGATCACGGTGGAGGCGATCACGGCCCTGCGGGAGTCCGCCTACGCCGTGGCCGCGGTGAAGGGGGCCTCAGACCCCTTGGTCGATCTCCGTAGGCAGCTACTCGCCCGCCACGCGCCGGGCGTCGAGCTGGTGGGGGTCGCCGATCCGGAGCGGGACCGCTCGTCGCGGTCGACCTCCTCCCACGTCGGGTACCGCGGCGTGGTCCTGGACTGGCACGAGGCCCGGTCCCTGGCGTGGGAGCGGGTGCTGGCGGACCGGCCCGGCGACGTGGCGGTGCCCGTATGGGGCGACCCCGCCTTCTACGACTCCACGCTGCGGATCGTCGACCGGATCCTCGCCCGTGGCCGGCTCGACTTCGCCGTCGAGGTGATCCCCGGCATCTCCGCTCTACAGGTGTTGGCGGCGCGTCACCGGCTGGTCCTGCACGAGATCGGCGGGACGGTCACCGTGACCACCGGCCGGCGTCTGGCGGAGGTCGTCGCCGGCGGAGCGGACAACGTGGTGGTGATGCTCAACGCGGACCTGCCGCTGGAGGACCTGGCCGACTGGCACATCTGGTGGGGCGGCAACCTCGGCGATGCGGGAGAGTGCCTGCTCGCGGGCAGGGTCGGCGACGTCCTCGGCGAGCTGCGGGGCAATCGTGAGCGGCTCCGCGCGGAGCACGGCTGGGTGATGGACGTGTACCTCCTGCGCCGCCCGGTCGCGGCGGGCTGATACTGTGCCTACACTGGCGCTCCCCCGAGAACAGAGGTGCACTATGGCTTTCCTGAGAAATGCCCTGCGGACCGGCGTCGCGCTCAAGGCCGCCGAGGTGGTCAAGCGTGAGGCGTCCAAGCCGGAGAACCAGCGCAAGGCCCGCGAGTTCGCGGAGAAGATCCGCAACCGCAAGCGCTGACCGCCGGCCGGTCAGATCCAGTCGACGATCTCCACGGGGTCGTCGGCCCCGGCTCCCTCCGGGACCACGGCGAGCGCGGGAGCGCCTGCGAGGTCGGCCAGGTGGGCGGTGCGGACCCGGCCGGAGAGAGTCCATCCGCCGGCCCCGTCGGGGCGGGCCGGC
>NZ_JAALED010000537.1:0-1943 GCF_014145155.1 Dietzia sp. B19
GCCTCTCGGGCGATGTGTGCGGAACGTCCTTGTCGTTGGAGGTCGACGCCGCCGGCGAGCGTCGCGGGAGGTCAGTCGTTGGCGTGGAGCGCCTCGTTCAGCTCGACGCCCTCACGCTTCCACGGCACGGCCTCGACTGCGCCGGAGACGGAGTTGCGCCGGAACAGCAGATTGTCCATCCCGGAGAGCTGGCCCGCCTTGACGGGCTCGCGATCGGCCCAGGCCCCGGCCCGGACGTCCACCTTGGTCCCGGCAGTGACGTAGAGCCCGGCCTCGACCACGCAGTCGTCGCCGAGCGAGATCCCGATTCCGGAGTTGGCACCCAGCAGGCAGCGCTCGCCGATCGAGATGGTCTCCTTGCCGCCGCCCGAGAGGGTTCCCATGATCGACGCGCCGCCACCGACGTCGGAGTCCGCACCGACCACGACACCGGCCGAGACGCGTCCCTCGACCATCGACGGCCCGAGGGTGCCGGCGTTGAAGTTGACGAACCCCTCGTGCATGACGGTCGTCCCCTCCGCCAGATGGGCACCCAGTCGGACGCGGTCGGCGTCGGCGATCCGGACCCCGGACGGGACCACGTAGTCCACCATCCTCGGGAACTTGTCCACGCCGTAGACCGTCACCGGGCCGCGGGCGCGCAACCTGGCACGCACCATCTCGAATCCCGGTACCTCACAGGGGCCGAAGTTGGTCCACACGACGTTGGCCAGTGTCCCGAACAACCCGTCCATGTTGGCGAAGTGCGGCCGGATGAGCCGGTGGGAGATCAGGTGCAGCCGCAGGTAGGCGTCATAGGCGTCGGTCGGGGCCTGCGTGAGGTCCTCGATCTCGACCCGCACCGCGACCCGCTCGACACCGCGATCGGCGTCGGGTCCGGTGAGGGGAGCCAGCTCCTCGGGGACCTCGTCACCCGACAGGATTCGGTGACCCCCCTCGGAGGCCGCTCCGAGCTGGGGCGCTGGGTACCACACGTCGAGGACGGTGTGATCGGACGTCAGGGTGGCGATTCCGGTGGCCACGGCTCCGTGTGCACTCATGCCCCCGATGCTAGCGGTCGGCCCCGGCGCGTACCGGCCACGGGCATCTAAGGTGGACGCCGTGACCGCCGCCCTCGATCTGACCGCCGACCCGGTCGACCTCACCCGCGCCCTCGTCGACATCGCCAGTCCCTCCCGGGAGGAGGCGGAGATCGCCGGCGCCGTCCACACGGCGCTCGCATCCGTGGTCGCCGGCTTCACGGGTCCGGCCGCCGGGCGGACCGAACTCGTGCGGGACGGCCACCGCGTTCTGGCCCGCACCTCGAGGGGGTTGCCGACCCGGGTGGTGCTCGCCGGACATCTCGACACCGTCCCGGTGGCGGACAACGTCCCGTGCCGACTCACGGGTGAGGGAGCCGATCAGGTCCTGCACGGGTGTGGGACCGTCGACATGAAATCCGGCGACGCCGTGTTCCTCCACCTGTTCGCGACCCTGGCGGACTCCGCCGAGCTCGCGCACGATCTCACGTTGGTGCTCTACGACTGCGAGGAGATCGAGGCGACCGCGAACGGTCTCGGGTTCCTCGAACGGACCCACCGGGACTGGCTCACGGGGGACGTGGCGATACTCGGCGAGCCCACCGGCGGCCTGATCGAGGCGGGCTGCCAGGGCACCCTCCGGATCCGGGTCCACGCCCGCGGCACCCGGGCCCACTCGGCGCGGAGCTGGTTGGGGGACAACGCCGTGCACCGCCTCGCCCCGGTGCTGGCGGCGCTGGAGAGGTACGGACCGCGCTCGGTGGACATCGACGGCTGCGTCTACCGGGAGGGGCTGCAGGCCGTGAGGATGTCCGCGGGCGTGGCCGGCAACACCGTCCCGGACGAGGCGTGGCTCGACGTCAACTTCCGCTTCGCGCCGGACCGGCACACCGATGCCGCTCTCGCGCACGCCCTCGACGCGCT
>NZ_JAALED010000057.1:0-5805 GCF_014145155.1 Dietzia sp. B19
CCAGGGTGGGGCCGGGTTCCTCGCGGTCGGGGGTGGCGGGGTCCGCGTCGTCGGTCCAGAGCGCGCACCCGGTGAGCGCTGCCACGAGGGAGCCCGCGAGGATCGTCGCGAGCCCGCTCCGGGCCACCGCGACCACGCCCACCCCGGCCATGGCGGTCAGCCCTGCTCGACGAGGGCCTTGATCCGCTTCAGGGAGGTCGACACGCCCCTGTCCAGTTCCCTGGTGAACGAGGGCTGGCCGCCGAAGACCTTGTCGGTGAGGAACGTCGAGATGAAGGTCAGGCCGTTCGGGACCTCACGACGTTCCGTGAGCCGGGTGCCGCCGTCGGCGGTGGGCTCGAGCTCGAAGACCCAGACCGTGGTGTTCTCGGTGATGCGGTTGGCGAACCTTCTGCCGGGCTCGAACTCGACGACACGGCTGGTGGTGGGCCAGAAGATCGGGCCGCGCTTGTTGATGTTGAGCGCCCACGTCCCGGCGGTCGTGCGGCCACCGAGGGCGACGACCTTGTGCGCCTGGCTGCTCCACTGGGGGGCGTTGCGGACCTCGGAGACGACTTCCCAGACCCGGGCCGGTGGGGCGTCGATCTCGATCGAACTCTCGATGGCGGCGGGAGCGGACTCGGTGGGCATGGATGGCCTTCCAATGGGAACGGGCTTCGATGGCGTCTCGATGGTAGGGGACGGGGCGCGGCCGTGCGTGTCGTTCGCCCGCCGCGAACACCGGGCCGCACCCTTTGCACTCGTGGGGGGCGAGTGCTAGAAAAGCGGTTGGCACTCGGCTACCCTGAGTGCCAGCAACACCTGAACTGAGGTCGCAAGGTGAGGCGCGGATCTGACACGGTCCGCTCCGTCCGTCGCGGGCGCCGACGCCGACCACATACGTGTCACCCCACACCCGGAGGATGATTCACCCAATGGCAAAGATGATCGCGTTCGATGAAGAGGCCCGCCGCGGCTTGGAGAGCGGTCTCAACCAGCTCGCCGACGCCGTCAAGGTCACGCTCGGCCCCAAGGGTCGCAACGTCGTGCTGGAGAAGAAGTGGGGCGCCCCCACGATCACCAACGACGGCGTCTCCATCGCCAAGGAGATCGAGCTCGAGGACCCGTACGAGAAGATCGGTGCGGAGCTCGTCAAGGAGGTCGCCAAGAAGACCGACGACGTCGCGGGCGACGGAACCACCACCGCCACCGTCCTGGCCCAGGCGCTCGTGCGCGAGGGCCTGCGCAACGTGGCCGCCGGTGCCAACCCCATGGGCATCAAGCGCGGCATCGAGAAGGCCGTCGAGGCCGTCACCGCGCACCTGATCGCCTCCGCCAAGGAGATCGAGACCAAGGAGCAGATCGCTGCGACCGCCGGCATCTCCGCCGCCGACCCGGCGATCGGCGAGCTCATCGCCCAGGCCATGGACAAGGTCGGCAAGGAGGGCGTGATCACGGTCGAGGAGTCGCAGACCTTCGGCCTGGATCTCGAGCTCACCGAGGGTATGCGCTTCGACAAGGGCTACATCTCGCAGTACTTCATGACGGATCCGGAGCGCCAGGAGGCGGTCATGGAGGATCCGTACGTCCTGCTGGTCTCGGGCAAGGTCTCCACCGTCAAGGACCTCCTGCCGCTGCTGGAGAAGGTCATCGGCGAGGGCAAGTCCCTGCTGATCATCGCCGAGGACGTCGAGGGCGAGGCCCTGTCCACGCTCGTCGTGAACAAGATCCGCGGCACCTTCAAGTCCGTCGCCGTCAAGGCCCCGGGCTTCGGTGACCGTCGCAAGGCCATGCTGCAGGACATCGCGATCCTCACCGGTGGCCAGGTCATCTCCGAGGAGGTCGGCCTCTCGCTCGAGACCGCCGACATCTCCATGCTGGGCAAGGCGCGCAAGGTCGTCGTGACCAAGGACGAGACCACCATCGTCGAGGGTGCGGGCGACCAGGGGCAGATCGAGGGACGGGTCAACCAGATCCGCGCCGAGATCGAGAACTCCGACTCGGACTACGACCGTGAGAAGCTCCAGGAGCGCCTCGCGAAGCTCGCCGGCGGCGTCGCCGTGATCAAGGCGGGCGCGGCCACCGAGGTCGAGCTCAAGGAGCGCAAGCACCGCATCGAGGACGCGGTCCGCAACGCCAAGGCCGCGGTCGAGGAGGGCATCGTCGCCGGCGGCGGCGTCGCCCTGGTCAAGTCCGAGGTCGCCATCGACGGGCTGTCCCTCGAGGGCGAGGAGGCCACCGGTGCGAAGATCGTCAAGTTCGCGCTGAGTGCCCCGCTCAAGCAGATCGCCTTCAACGCCGGTCTCGAGCCGGGCGTCGTGGCGGAGAAGGTCCGGAGCCTCCCGGGCGCCCAGGGCCTCAACGCCGCCACCGGCGAGTACGAGGACCTGCTGGAGGCCGGTATCAACGATCCGGTCAAGGTGACGCGCTCCGCGCTGCAGAACGCCGCCTCCATCGCGGCGCTCTTCCTCACCACCGAGGCCGTCGTGGCCGACAAGCCCGAGCCCGCCGGTCAGGCGATGCCGGGTGGCGACGAGATGGGTGGCATGGGCTTCTGACCCGAGCCCACACAGTACGCCGGGCCGTGGCCCGCACCGGAGAACCCCGGTGCGGGCCACGGCCTTTTGTGCGTGCCCTCGGACGGGTCACGGCGGGCCCGACACTCCTGGACCGCGGTGGCGGTCCCGTAACAGGATCGTCATCTTTCCCCCGCTGCGTAAAGAGCCTGTGATCTGCGGTTACGGTGCCGTTTCGCCCATTGTGGTGGACGCGCGTCCTTTTCTAGTGTTCCTGTCAGGCGCCTCGAAGGGTGCCGTGAACGCACGAGAACGGAGAACACCATGCCCGACTTCGGTCAGCTGTCCGACCTCTTCGGAGGCATCACCGACATCCTCGGAGCCGTCGTCACATTCACCGGGTCGCTGGGGGGCGAGGGGGGCATGAACGACTTCTTCGATGCCGTGTCGAGCATCAGCGCCGACTGATCCCAGAGCCCACCTCCAGAGATAACCACCCAGCAGACCTAGGAGTACACCATGTTCCCCGAGTTCGGATCTCTCGCCGGCGTCAGCGGCGCCCTCGGCTATGTCAACGACTTCCTCGGCGCCTTCGGAGACCTGTTCTCCGGCCTGGCCTACTTCACCGGAGGCGACTTCGAGGAGGCCCTCGCCGGTGGCTTCATGATGTGGTGACCCGAGCCTGCTGAGGGCGGCCATGCCCTCAGCACACCGGTGCGGCCCGTGCGATCTCCCTCGCGCGGGCCGCACTGCTGTGCCACGCGCAGTTATGTGGGCGCTTGTCTAGATGAATGTTTATCGACCTAAAGGTGTCTCCGCGGCGTCGCCACGCCCCGCCCAGCGTGAGGGAAAGTTAATGCGCTCGATTAAGTCGTTGACTCAATAGTATTTGCGCAGGCAGATCAAGGTGCTAGGGTTTCCTTGCATCTAGTGATCTGGGTCACGAAGGGTGCGCCGGGCGGATAAGGCGTCACCCGGCTGCCGTCGAGACCGAGGTCACACTTGACTTCGGAGCCGCTCAGATTACGCTGACTCTGGCCCCATGAGCCGGGGCACCACTTTCAAAGGGAGACACACATGCCTGACTTCAGCGCCATCAGCGCCGCGCTCACCGCGGTCAAGAACCTTCTCGACGGCGTCGTCAGCTTCACGGGTTCGGTCACGGGCGAGGGCACCCTCGACGCGCTGGCGGCACTCGGCAGCCTCGGCGGCGAGACCGTCAACTGATCTGCCTCAGATCCTCGCGCTCCGGCGCACCGCCCCGGCTGCGGCGTAAAGCAGCCGACCCCCCGAACATCATCTCGGCCCGGATCCGTCCGGACCACACCTCTCTATAGGAGTACAGCATGGGTATCGACCTCGGTTCCGTCGGCGAGCTGCTCGGCCCGAAGGGTCTCGTCGACCTCGCGGGCGGCCTGCTCGGCGCCGTCAACAACGTCGTCAAGGGCATCGGCTACTTCGCCGGTGGCGACTTCCAGAAGGCCCTCGACGCCGGCTTCATGGCCTGAGTCGTACGGCTGATCGACAAAGGGCTCCGGGCCTCGCCCGGGGCCCTTTCTCGTGCGCTCCCCGGTGTGGCGCCCGCCCACGCGCCGCGCGGGGTGTATCGGATTTTCTTCATATCGGTAACAAGAGGCCGGGTAGCGTCGATAATGTTGACGTGAGCCGCAAGGGTGGTTCCGCGGTTACCGGCGGGCCACCCGGGTATGTCATCCTCGGATGGTGCCCGGCGGGCGCAAGGCTCGGTCCTGTAGGCACGCTTCCACCTGGGGTGTGCTTAGTGGGACTTGTGTGACTACTGGGAATCGGGTTAGCTGTCAAGCGAGGGTCTGCCCGGGTCCGTCTGTGAACAACGAGAAGGTTAGGCGTCGGAATATGCGTTCAGTCAAGAGCGGCCGGTTGGGCACCAAGGTCGCCGCAGCGGCCATCGCCGCGGCCATGGTCCCCGTCGTTGCCACGGGCACGGCACAGGCCCAGGGTGGCAACATCCAGTACACCAAGGCCACCGCCCAGAACAAGGTCGTCGAGACCCAGCTTCCCGACGGTCGACTGATCGTGTCGGTGTGGTCGGACAAGATGGCCATCGAGGTCCCGAACATCGTGCAGCGCCCCCGCGACGGTAACGCCGGCGCGCCGGTGCTCTACCTGGTCAACGGCGCCGGTGGTGGCGAGGACTCGGCCACCTGGCAGGCGCAGTCGGACGTCCGGGCCTTCATGTCCGACAAGGACGTCTGGACCGTCACCCCGATCGGTGGTGCCTTCTCCTACTACACGGACTGGCAGCGTCACGATCCCAACGTCCAGACCCGCTACGCCCGCGAGACCAACCGCCCGATGGCGTTCGAGACCTACCTCGCGCAGGAGCTCCCGACCCTCTTCGAGGGCCGGTACGGCGGCAACTACCCGAACCGCAAGCGCAGCCTCGCCGCGATCTCGATGACCGCCACCTCGGTCCTGACGATCGCCCAGAACCACCCGGGCCGCTTCCAGGCCATCGGCTCGTACTCGGGTTGTGCCGAGACGTCGACCCCGATCGGCTACCAGTTCATCAACATCGTCACCGGCATGCGTGGCGGCGCGAACCTCGACAACATGTGGGGCCCCTACCCGGGTCCGGGCTGGGTGGCCAACGACCCGGTCGCCCAGGCGCACAAGTTCGTCGCCCAGCGCGACAACGGCACCCTGCCGGCCATGTTCATCTCCACCGGCAACGGCCTGCCCGGCCCGCACGAGTCGCTGGAGAACTGGCGTCTGCGCAACAGCATCCCGGCCCTCGCCAACCAGGCGATCGTCGGCGGCATCATCGAGGCGGCCACGCAGTACTGCACGGCCAACCTCGCCCGCCGCTTCGGCGAGCTGCAGATCCCGGCCCAGTTCGACTTCGCGCCCAACGGCACGCACTCGTGGGGCTACTGGGAGGACGACCTCAAGCAGTCCTGGCCGATGATGGCCCAGGCGATGAACGCGCGCTACGGCCCGATCTGATCGGCTGACGCGCCGGCGCCCCCGGGTCCCGGCTCCGACGGACCCCGTCCCACCATCCGAGTGGGGCGGGGTCCGTCGTCGTCCGTGGGCGTGCAGCGTGCGCGTGGTCACGTCGGGCCGGGTGCGGTGTGGGCAGGGGACTGCGGCATCCTGTACGCATGACCAAGACCGACGACCCGCGGCGGACCGAGCTCCGGCACGCGGACGGCAGCACGAGTCCGCTGTTGATGGTGGAGGCCGACCGGCGGGACTCCGACAGGCCCGCCGTGCTGGTCCTGCCCGGCATCGCCGTCGGCGCCCGGTACTACCTCCCGCTGGCCCGCGC
>NZ_JAALED010000538.1:0-2265 GCF_014145155.1 Dietzia sp. B19
GCGGCCGAGGCCGAGGCCGAGGCCCAGACCTCCCGCCGCCTGCCCGACGCGGACGCTCGCCTGGCGACACTCCGGGCCCGTGTGCACGAGGACATCGCCGCCACCAGCCATGCCCGCGACTGGATCCCCCGCGCTCCCGGGTCCACGGAACTCGACGTCCTGGTGATCGGCGGCGGGCAGGCCGGCCTGGGCACGGCGTTCGCACTGCAGCGCCAACGGATCGACCGCGTCCTGGTGGTGGACGACGGTCCGGAACACGAGGTGGGCTGCTGGGACCGCTATGCCCGCATGCACACCCTGCGCAGCCCCAAACATATGAGGGGCATCGAGTTCGACGTCCCCTCCCTCCACGTCCGGCGCTGGTTCGAGGCCGTCTACGGAGAGGCCGCCTGGGCCGCCGTCGAGCTCATTCCCCGCCTGGACTGGAACGACTACCTGCGCTGGTACCGGGAGGTCACGAGGATCAGCGTCCAGCATCGGACCCGGGTCACCGCGATTCACCGCCCCGCCACCCCGGACGGGCCGTTTTCCGTGGATCTGCGTGGTCCGGAGGGTCGGGAGACCACGCTGACCGCCCGGCGCATCGTCTGCGCACTCGGGCTCGCGGGCGGGGGCGGTGTGCGCGTGCCGGAGTTCATCTCCTCTCTGCCCCGCGAACGCTGGTTCCACACGGAGGACCCGATCGACTTCACCGCATTGCGGGGTCAGCGGGTGGCGGTGCTGGGCGGCGGCGCCTCCGGGTTCGACAACGCGGCCACCGCGCTGGACCACGGCGCCGTCCGGGCGCATGTGTTCGTGCGACGGGCGACGGTCCCGGCCTCCAACCCGCTGCGGTGGATGGAGTTCCCGGGCATGCAGGAGCGCTTCTACGACCTGGACGACCAGCGCAAGTGGGACTTCGGCGTGATGTCCGGAGGTCTTCCGCAGCCGCCCACGCAGCACGCGGTGTGGCGGTGCTTCACTCACTCCGGCTTCGCCTTGCACACCGGCTGTGGGTGGAACGCAGTCTCGATGGTCCACACCGGCACCGGTGGGCAGGAGATCGCGATCGACACCACCAGGGGGCGGTTCCACGCTGACGTCGTGCTGTCCGCGACCGGATACCAGGTGGACCTGCAGATGCGTCCGGAGCTCACCGAGTTCGTCGACGACATCGCGTTGTGGTCCGACCGCCACCCTCCCGCGGTCGATCACCCGGCCGGACGGAGTCCCTACCTGGGTCCGGGGTTCGAGTTCACCGAACGCGATCCGGGCACCGCCCCGTGGCTCACCCGGCTGCACCACTTCTCGACCGGTGCGCGGGCCTCCATGGGCGTCACCGGGAACCAGCTCTCCGGGATCTACGGCGGGATCGGGCGGATCGCCTCGGCGATCACCACTGCGATCACCCGCGAGAACTGGGACAGGCTCGCCGGTGACTTCGCGTCGTTCGAGCACATCGAGGTCCGATCCATCGGTCCCCACGACGCCTCCGACGGGTGGTATCCGACGAGCTCGCGCTTCTGACGTCGAGAGTCGCGCGCAGCCCATCAGAACGGGGGCTCCTCGTCCGACAGGGGAGTCGACGGCGTGGGCGGAGACACCGGACCGGTCTGTGGTGCCTGTCGCCAGAGTCGAGCCTGCGCACGGAGGTTGCGTCTCTCGACATCGCGACGGTGGCGCAGGTGGGGTCGCCGCCGCGACTCGGCCGATCCGGAGCCGGTCTCACCCGCTTCGGCTGCCTCCCGCTGTAGTCGGCTCGCCTCAGGGTGTCGTGGTGCGGCGTGGCCGGCGAAAGGCCCCGTGGGGAAGGTCGTGATGCGGGTTGCGGGGTCCCTGTTCGGGTGGTGGGGGCCGTGTATCCACACGTATGAACCGTCGGTCTCCCGGTAGTAGGCCCACACCCCGTCGGTCTTGAGTCTGTGGTGGAAGCGGCAGAGGGTGCCGAGGTCGTCGCACGTCGTGTGTCCGCTCTGGTCGGGGTGGTCATGGTCGAAGGGGACGATGTGGTCGAGGTCGGATTTCTCGGCGGAGGTCTGGCAGCCGGGGAAAACGCACGTACCGTCGCGCCCCCGACAGAAGCGGGCCAGGGCCTCGGACGGGGTGTGGCGCCGCGCAGCGGCGGTGTCCGGATCCGCGAGTTCGGAGAGTGCGTTGACCCGCCGCCTGGCGTCGCGCTGCAGTTCCTCGGCGGTGTGCCGGGTGATCGGCCCGTACCCGGCGAGGGTGATGCCGCGATTGTCCGGGGTGCCATCGTCGTATGCGTGGATGATGACCCGGCGAGCC
>NZ_JAALED010000538.1:2313-4397 GCF_014145155.1 Dietzia sp. B19
CGGGTCGGCGGGGTGTTCTCCTTGCGGGTCGGGCAGGCAGGCCCAGCCGCGGCTGAGCGCGAGCAATCCGGCGGCGCGGAGCTGGCCGAGGGGGCGCGGATCGTCGGCCGAGGCGGTGCGGGCGAGGGCCTCGATACGGTCCGCGATCTCCAGCGCGTCCTCGGCGGTGAGTGTGGCCGAGATGATCGCACGGTCGTCCCGGAGGGGCACCAGCTCCACGTCCTGGTCACGTCGCGCCTGCCGGGCGCGGGCATCGGCACCGAGTGGATCGCAGGCCGCGACGGTCTTGATGAGCATCTTGCGCAATGGGCCGAGCCTCGGCGGGTGGGTCCGGCGCCTGGTGGGAGCCAACCCGTCGCTGATCCGCCGATCGAGTTCGGGCATGAGGTGATCGGCCACAAGGGCTGTCTCCTCGGCGATGGTGTGCGCGGCGAGGATTCCTATCCACCCCGTCGCCAGTAGCGCCGCCGTTCGGGGGAGCCGTTCGGTCAGTTCGACCGCGGTGGTCACCAGACGGGATGCGCCGTGGCGTGAGAGCGCCATAGAGGCGCCGATCATCGTGGCGGCGGCGTCCCACGGATCACGATGGCGGTCGTGCTCGGTGGCGAAACGATCGGTGGCGGAACGGACACAGTCGTAGGCGTAGGCGAGCGTCCGACCCTCGGCCGCGCAGATCGTCCTCTGGGCGAGGTAGCCGCGTTGTTGGCCCGGGTCCCACCGGGCGAACGCCTCGGGGACCAGCACGGGGAGTGCGGGCCCCGTCCACGTGGTGAATCCGGGAGGCGGGATGAGCGCCTCGGGAGGGTCGACGTTGTCGGGCACAGGGCGCGGTGTGGAGGTCATGATTCGATCGTATGTTCGAGGTACGACACGGTGTGGGGGCGCCGACTTCATTGGCCCGACCTGGTGTGCCCTGCACACGACGTTCAGGGCATCGCAGGTCAGTGAGGCGCGGAGCGGGAGGCCGGACGCCTCGGCTCCGAGTGGGTGTGGATGTGCGGGTGCGCGGATCGGGCAGTCCTGACCTGGGGTGCCCTGCTCGGACCGTTCAGGGCACGCCAGGTCGGCGAGGTGCGGGGCGCCTCAGCCCGGTCGTGCCACGATCAGGCAGGCCCGCCCGCCCTCGGGCACGTACCAGCGGTGGGGGAGGGTGCCGTCGTACCTCGCGACATCCCCCGCCTGCAGTCGGCTGAGAGACTCGCCCACCTCGAGCAGGACCGTGCCCCTGGTGACGTACACCCATTCGCGGCCCGGGTGTTCGAAGAATCGGCCCGGCACGTGATTGGTCTCCACGAACTCGAGGAACTGCGTGTCGTTGGGCCCGCCCGGAAGTAGTCGGGTGTGCCCTCCGACGGTGCCCTCCGCGCGGGTGAGGACGGCGCCCTCGGAGGCGCGACGAATGTCCACGCGTCCGCCCGTCGCCGGTGGCGAGTCGCCTGCCGTCGACGGGTCGCCCGCCGGCGCGTCGGGGCCTCCGGGCGTCGGGGCGACGGCGTCGACCGCTTCGAGTAGGTGCGCCTGTGTGGTGCCCAATGCGTGGGCGAGCCCCTCGAGCGTCGACATGCTCGGGGCCGCCTTGCCACGCTCGATCTGGCTGAGGAACGGTTGCGAGATGCCGGCCTGGCCGGCCACCGCCACGAGGGTAAGGCCGAGTTGCTGACGGTGGTGCCGGATGCGTGCACCCAGGCGCGCGAGTCCGTCGCCACGTAACCCCGACACCGGTGTCTCCCATCGTCAGTGAGCGGTTACAGATCAGATCCGGCGGGGTAATCCGGGCGAAACACCGACCCGTGACACTGATCTGTATTGACGAGGTCAATATCCCGCGTCCTGGTCGAAAGCGCAAGGCACCACACCGACCCGGCCGGGGACGGTCCGGCAGAGCAGGAGAACCCAGTCAGTGGACACACTCACCCGCCAGCGTGGAGAAGGGTCCCCGGAGCCAGGCGCTGCCGCCCCGAGGCTGGACGGCGCAACCGCCAGGTCCGGCATCACCGCCCCGGAGCCGGACGGCACCGCCGGGAGGCAGGTCGACCGCATCGCCGGGGTGGGGCTGCTCGACGGCCGGGTGGTCGACGTGGACA
>NZ_JAALED010000539.1:0-1198 GCF_014145155.1 Dietzia sp. B19
TTCATCGGGTTCTGGCAGCACAAGCCGTCCGCGGCCACGGCGGCCAAGAAGGCGTTCCTGGTCAACCGCGTCGGGGACATCGGGCTCGCCGTGGCCCTGATGGTGATGGTCACGCAGCTGGGGACCCTGTCCTTCGACGGCGTCTTCGCCGCCGTCGACGGTGCTGGCGGCGCCGCGCCCGGGGTCGGCACCGGCCTGGTCACCGCGCTCGGCCTGCTGTTGCTGCTGGGCGCCTGCGCCAAGTCCGCCCAGGTGCCGCTGCAGTCGTGGCTCGGAGACGCCATGGAGGGCCCAACCCCGGTCTCGGCGCTGATCCACGCGGCCACCATGGTCACCGCCGGCGTCTACCTGATCACCCGGGCCAACCCGATCTTCGACGCGGCCCCGGCGGCGCGGACGGCGGTGATCGCGGTCGGCGCGGTGACACTGCTGTTCGGCGCCGTGATCGGCTGCGCCAAGGACGACATCAAGAAGGTGCTCGCCGCCTCCACCATGAGCCAGGTGGGATACATGGTCATGGCCGCCGGGTTCGGCCCCGCCGGATACGCCCTGGCGATCATGCACCTGCTCACCCACGGCTTCTTCAAGGCCGGCCTCTTCCTCGGAGCGGGATCGGTGATGCACGGGCTGGACGACGAGGTCGACATGCGGCGCTACGGTGCCCTGCGCGCGGTCATGCCGGTCACCTTTGTCACCTTCGGACTCGGCTACCTCGCGATCATCGGCGTCCCACCGTTCTCCGGCTTCTACTCCAAGGAGGGCATCATCTCCGCGGCGTTCGACGTGGGCGGCGGCGGGGCGGCCGGATACCTGCTCGGCGCGGTGGCGCTCCTCGGAGCCGGCCTGACCGCCTTCTACATGACGCGGGTGATGATCCTGACCTTCTTCGGCCGACAGCGATGGCGCGAGGGGGCCCATCCCCACGAGTCGCCGGTGTCCATGACGGCGCCGATGATCCTCATCGCGGTGGGGTCCGTGATCTCCGGGGCCCTGCTCGCTATCGGCGGGCGGCTGGAGGGTTGGCTGGCCCCGGTCGTGGGCGAGCACTACGCCGAGCACGTACTGCCGGTGTGGCTGGTCACCACCGCCTCGCTGGTGGTCGTGGCCGCCGGGGTGGCGGTCGCGGTGCGACGGTACGGCCGCACCGACATCCCGGAGCAGGCGCCCTCGGAGGTCTCCGCGCTCACCCGCGCCGCCC
>NZ_JAALED010000540.1:0-1757 GCF_014145155.1 Dietzia sp. B19
GCCGGGTCCCCCGGGCGTCGGTACCGGTCGTCCGTCGCCGGTGGAGGCTGATCACGGTGACCACGGGGGCCAACAGCAGGACCCGGGCCAGCTTGACGACGGTGGCGACCGCCAGGGCGCCGCCGCCGATCGCCCCGCCTGCCGCGATCACCTGGGCGACCTCGTGGATCGATCCGCCGGCCCACATGCCCGCCGCGGTGTCCGACAGGCCCAGTGCCCCCGACAGAACCGGGACCGCGACGATCATCAGGGTGCCGAAGATGACGACGAGGGTGATCGCCGTGAGGACCTCCTCCTCGTCGGTGTCCGACACGCTGTCCACGGCCGCCACCGCCGCTGCGCCGCAGATCGAGAACCCGCAGGCGATGAGCAGGCGCTGCGTCCAGCCGAGACCCAGCGCGCCCCCCAGCGCCATGGTGCCGGCGATTCCCAGGACCACGATGACGACGACGAGCGCGACGACCTGCCACCCCAGCGCGGTGATGTCCCCGAGCAGGAGCTGCAGACCCAGCAGGGCGATGCCGACCCGCAGCAGGGTGCGCGAGGAGAACGCCAGGCCCGCGGTGGCACGGGCCGGCAGGCGCACGGTGTTGCCGAGTGCGGCACCCAGCACGATCGCCACGAGCATCGGGTTGAGGGTGGGGACCAGGTGGCCGACCCCCAGCGCCGCCGCTGTTCCGGCGAGCGTCAACGCGGTGCCCGGGGCGAGCGTTCGTGCCCTGACCCGCACGCCGGTCAGTCCGGACGTCGCCGAGTCCGAGGCCCGCGACACCGCTGCGTGGCCGTGCTCGCGTCGCCGGGCGGTCAGGGGGGTGGTCACGTCTCCAGGATGGACGCGGACGGGCCCGTCCGGTAGCCGGCAGTCCGGTATCCGTCCATATCTCACAGGCATGGCCCGAAGCGGAGCCATATGCTGTCTGCATGACACGGAGGTGGCCCGACCTGGCCGTCCTGGAGCTGCTGATCGGCGTCGACGACCAGGGGAGCCTGAGCGCGGCGGCCCGGAGGGTCGGGATGGCGCAGCCCAACGCGAGCAGGGCGATCAAGGATCTCGAGCGGCGGTTCGGCACTCCGTTGCTGCGTCGGCACCCGCGGGGCGCCACGTTGACCCCGCACGGGACGGTGCTCGCCCACTGGGCGCGGAGGGTCCTCGCCGAGACGACCCAGTTACTGGAGGTGGCGCAGAGCCTGCAGTCCGAGCGGTCCGCCACGCTGACGGTGGGGTCGAGCATGACCGTGGCAGAACACCTCATGCCGCGCTGGCTGGGGGCACTGAGGGGCGTGCTGCCGGAGGTGAACATCCACCTGCAGGTCCACAATTCCGTCAGGGTCGCCGAACTCGTTCTGGACGGCACCTGTGACGTCGGGTTCGTCGAGTCCCCGACGGTTCCCAGCGGTCTGCACACCAGTACCGTTGCGCGCGACCGGCTCGTGGTGGTGGCGGCGCCGACCCATCCGTGGGCCCGGCGCCGCACCCCGGTGACCATCTCCGAGCTCGCGGCCACACGGTTGGTGGTGAGGGAACCGGGGTCCGGCACCCGGACGACCCTGGACCGCGCACTCCACGAGTACGAGCGCCCCGCTCCACTGCTCGAACTCGCCAGTGCGGCCGCCATCCGCACCAGCGTCCTGGACGGGGTGGGCCCGGCGGGGATGAGCTCGCTCGCCGTGGCCGACCAGGTGGCCTCGGGCGCACTGAAGATCATCGAGATCGACGGGCTGGACCTGCGACGGGACCTGCGCGCGGTGTGGCGGCC
>NZ_JAALED010000541.1:0-4674 GCF_014145155.1 Dietzia sp. B19
AGGAGGAGCTGCAGTGACTGATCGTCATCTCACCGACGCCGACATGCCACTGTTCACCCAGTTGCGGATGACCGCGTTCGGCCAGACCGTCATCGACTTGGCCAACGATCCCGCCTGCGACGAGTGGACCTTCTCGGAGAAGATCTTCCACGCCCTGGACAAAGAGATCACGGCCAGGCAGGAACGCCGGACCCAGAAACTACTCAAGGCCTCCAGATCGCCAAACCCTGACGCCTGCGTAGAAGAGATCCGCTACCTGCCTGACCGCAACGTCAACCGCGAGCTAATCGCACGACTTTCCAGCTGTCAATGGATCGACGCCACTCGTAATCTCGTCGTGCTCGGCCAGTCCAGCGTGGGCAAGACCTACCTCGCCCAGGCACTGCTCAATGCCGCGTGCCGAAAGTACTACACCGCGAGGTTCTTCCGACTCGACGACCTGGCCAACCGGCTCGCCGTTCTGGAGCCGACCTCGCAGCGCAGGCTGGACTTCCTCACCGACCTGCACAACTGCGACCTGCTGGTTCTCGATGACTTCCTGACCACGCCGGTGGCCCCGCACACCGCGGCCGAGCTGCTCAACATCCTGGCCGCTCGGGAAGGGCGGGGCTCGACTCTGGTGACCTCACAGTTCGATCCGCCCGATTGGTACAAGTCGCTCCAAGACGCGGTCATCGCCGAATCGATCCTCAACCGGATCGTCGCCGGCGCCGAAATCATCGCACTCGACGGACCCAACATGAGACGGCACCTCGCCACGGCAACGCCATAGCGGCCCAGCGGTCGGACGGGTGCACTCCGCTATCCGATACCCGTCCGACCGCTACCCGATCATCAGATCCGCGCTTTCCGAAAGGCGTCCCAAACAGCGATACGGCAAGGAACAGCCGAAATATCCATGGGCTAGTGGGCTACCGTGGCAGCCGACGAGCCTCACCCAAGGCCGAGTTTGAAGTCATACAACCTTCCTTTTTGCTTTGCCAGCGGGTTGCACGCAAGCGGGGATGCCCAGGCGCGTTCTGCCGATGGACCGGTGCGGTTGGCGTATGGCATCTAGGGTCTGCGAGTGGTGGCGGTGACTACGACGTTCAACGCGCTGCCCACCAGCCGTGAGGTGCCGCGTCGTGGGAGCGCAGCGATGGCGCGGGCGTCGTGCGGAATGTTTGCCAGGGTGCCTTCTACCGCGGCTCGGATCGCATGCAGTGCCGCTAGCGGATGGGTGTCGAGCGCGCTGTGTCCGGTGCCGGCTAGCGGTAGGACCTGCGCTCCGGGGATGAGGTTGGCGACGCGGTGGGCTATCGGTGGTGGGGTGCGAAGGTCCCGCTCCCCAGAGATGACCACGGTGGGCCAGGTGAATTGCGGCAGTTCGGCAGGCAAGCTGAACGGCTCGCCGCGGTAGGCCGGGCGCGGTGTGGTGGTAAGCGCCAACTGGGGATCCAGCGGGTGACCGTCGCGAGGTAGCGCGTAGCCCAGCTCTTCATACATGATTCCCGCTACGAGCTCCGGCTCTATGAGGTAGGGCCGACCGGCCCCGTCGAGTTCCTCCGCGCCGAGACGGCTCACGTAGTCCCAGGTACGTTGCAGCCGGCCCTTTTGTCGGGCGAGCAGAAGTCGATGCAGGGCTTGCGGCCCGGCGAACTCGTAAACTAACTGGACAACCCGGTCCAATTCGATCATGGGCACACCGTCGGCGGCTAACTGTCGGACGGCCGCCGCCACCGGCGCCAGAGCCGGATCCACACCATCCCAGAACAGTCGTCGGCGGTGAGCACGCACTGCGGCGAGGTCGTCCTCCACTGACAACATCGTCGAGTCCAGCACCATCGCGCTGACCCGATCCGGATAGCGCGCTGCGAATGCTTGCGCAAGATAGGTTCCGTACGAGCACCCGTAGACCACCACCTGGTCGATCCCAGCATGGTCGAGCACTGCCTCAAGATCCTCGATGACATGCTCAACCGTGACCGCGCTGACCGGCAATTCCTCGCCGCCCGTATCGCGGCGAGACAGTCCGATTCCTCGATGCTCAACCATCACGACGTCCAGCGCTCGACGCGCAGCCATGCTGCGAAAACTGGCGTACGGAACAACCGACGCGAGCCCAGGCCCGCCAGGTATCACCAGGACAGGAACGGACTTATCGGGTCGCCTGCCCTGCTGTTCGCGAGGGCCGGTTCGCACGTAGGTCAACGGGAACATCGCACTACTACCAGCTATCGGGCGCATGACTCGATGCCCGTCACGTTGCGCCAGACGGCGCGCGGCCGCGCCAACCCCACCCCGTCCGCTCATAGCCACAACTTAACAGTGCACACAACGCCCACGCTGGCTCGGCCGCCGTTTACGAACACGGGGTAGGCCCGCGCCGCCGAGGTGGTACGAGATCTGCGCCGCGCAGCCAGAGACCCCCGCCGGCACGGCCATGGAGCCGACGGCAAGCCCCATTACCGGGATGGAATGAGGCGGCGGCGGTCGCCTAGGTTATCGGCCGCGGGGCCGCCAGCGGCCGAATCCGCCCTCAGTGTTGATGACCTGGCCGGTGATCCAGGCAGCCTCATCCGTGATCAGCCAGGAGATGAGCCGTGCTGGATCATCCGGAGCACCGTATCGACCGAGAGGAAACATCGGTGCGACCGCTTTCCACATTTCCTCAGTTACGTAGCCGGTATCGACCGGGCCGGGGTTCACGGTGTTCACGCGGATTCCGGCATCAGCGAGCTGGTCGGCGATCGTCACAGTGATCCCCGCGAGCGCAGCTTTCGCAGCAGCGTAGGCAACTTCGCCGGGCATGGGGCCGAGCCCCTGCCCCGATGTCAGAAAGACGATCGACCCCGGCGCACCCGGTGTATGGTGCCGGGCGAACGACTGCGCCAGCAGAATTGAGGCCCGAGCATTGACCGCCCAATGCTTGTCCAGCTCGGCTGCGGTGAGTTCGCCCAGGGCGCTGTCCGATCCGGAGAGTGCTTGGTTGCAGACCAGCGCGTCCACTGTGCCGAACTCCTCCACTGCTGACGCAAACACCTGTTCAGGCGCTTCCCCCGGAGAGAGGTCGCTGTGTAGGTCGGCTACGCGTGCATCGCCGACCAGATGTGCACGAACCCCCTCCAACACAGCTTCGAGATCGTCAGCACCCCACGGTTGTTCCTGATCGTGCGGGGAGTAGTGGTGACAGAAGAGACTCGCACCGTAGGCGGCGAGCCTGCACGCCGTCGCATAACCGATCCCGGCCCGGCGACTCACACCAGTTACCAAAACTGTTCGACCACGGAGAGGCAACGGGTCACGCGCCAAATCGTCACGATCCTCAACACCCATGGTTCGCAGTCTCTCAAACCGCCTAGTTTCCAGTCCTCGACCCGCTGCCCGCAGGGACCCCAGTTGTGAGGTTGACGCACATCGGCCCGCGGCGGGGAGGGCGCGGAGCGCGGCTACTGAACCCCTGCCGCATGGGGACGGGATCCATAGAGCTGCTTCAACGACTACCGCGGCCTGGACAGCCACTGTGGCGCTACCTGCTGGGGCACTTCGCGTCGAACTCCTCCGGCGAATGGAAGGACAGGCCGCTGCCGCCGCTCACCACAGCCCCAGCCGGGGCGGCCATCAGTCGGTCGAAGGTCACGGCCGCGGTCAAGAAGTGCTTCTGGGGCTTGATGAAGGGCGGGCCTCCGGTGTCTTCGGGCTGCGCCGAGACGATGAAGAAGCGCGACGGATCCTCGGGGAGAGCGAGCTCGTGTTCAACCGACCACGGGGAAGGATCCTGCACGTGAATCGCGAGCGACCCGCTGGCGGGCTCGTCGAGGGTGAAGGACCCGATGACGGGATTTTGTTCCTCGGGTGCGAGGTCCTCGCGGCCGGCAACGACGTCGACACTTCTCGTCGAGTTCTCGCAGGTGTTCACATGGAGGAACAGGTTGCCATTCCCGTCGTGGGACACGCCGGTAAGCCCGCTCCATTCGGTTTTGCCGTAGTTCAAATATGAGGCGAGCACTATCGCCGAGCCCGCCGCCAGGAGCACCGTAAGGGTCAGTTTGTGTCGCATCTGTCGATCCTGCCGCATCGCCGCCGTAGTCCGTGTGGGTAGCGGCGAAGCCATACTGGGCGTGACCAGGGCCGATATCCGTGCGAGCTGTCCGCTTACTAATCAGTTCTGCTCGACGATCACCACCGCACTCGCTGGATAAGTAGGCAAAGCTGACCTTCAGGTTGGCACCGCGTGGCCTAGCGAGCTGACAACTCCGACTGGCGGTCTTCCCGATACTCTCGACTGATGCGTGTCTCGCCGGATGGAACCTTCCATGGGCTGCGTAAGTCGCATCTGTGTCGTGCGGCGTGCCGGGTTTCCGCGGACCCGGGCCCCTTTGATCGCCGTCGTGTCGCGCTCCACCCGGTCATCGACTATCGGCCCTACATTTTCGCATCCCCCGACGTCTTCCCGCCTGGCCATCCCGGTTACGACCAGGGCGTGGCGGCCGACCTGAAGATCCCGGAGGCCCTGCGGAACCGAATCGAGGACTGGATCGCGCAGTTCAAGGACAATTTCCTCCACCTCGGCGACCGGCCGGTTGATCAGCCGGTGTGGTCGGACGGATTCGACGAGATGGCGTGGCTCGACCGCGGCCACGCGCTCGCGGAGCAACTCGGCCAGCACTACCCGGAGCACTTCGTGTTCTGCTG
>NZ_JAALED010000541.1:4684-12335 GCF_014145155.1 Dietzia sp. B19
CGACCAGCTCGACTACGTCTGCGCGTTGACCGGGCAGCACACCCGGGAAGTCGGCTGGCGGATGCCGGGCAACAAGCCCGACCCGGACCCGACCGGGGAGCTTCGACTCATGCCGGAGTACGGCGTCGAATGGGGACTCTGGGCAGGCTGGCTCCCGTACTACGAACCGCCCAGACTCCGCAGCAGCCCAGGACCGGTTGGCTTCTCCACGCCGCGCAGTCTCGGGCTCACAGCCGACCTCGAGGAACGACTGCGCCGGTGGAACGAGGACTGGCGTCGCGGCTTCGTCGACTACAGCACCGACGGACGCGACGCAGGATCCGAGCTCGGGTTTCCCGGCTACGGTTACGGTGTCCCCCGGTGGAGCGACGCAGTGAACCCCGCCACCTGGTACGGCGAGGGACTCGCGATCGCCGCGCAACTGGCCGATGAACTCCCAGGTGTGAAGGTGCGCCTCGCCGCGATCAGTTACGTGTGTGCCCCGCGATTCCTCCTCCTCACAAGAATTTTCGACGACGACGAGTTCTTCACACCAGTCGAGGTTCGGCCATGCTCGTGATCGCTCGGCACCAGGTTGTGCCCGGTCCTGGCGCCGCGGCGGGGCTAGTCCCGGCCGCTGGGAAGGTGATCGGTCGTCGCCCAGGCGCCGAGGGTGCTGAGTGAGACCTTGCCGGGGATCAGTCGAATGGCGACGTCGCGCACGGCACACAGGGCTGGGGACGGCGTTGCCGCTACTTGCATAGCGCGACGCGAGCCCGTTTGGAGTGCGTGGGTACGGGGCGTCCTCGCACGCTCGTATTCAGTCAGAGCAGCGTGGATGTCGCGGTGGTGGCGGACCGCGGCGCCGAGGACTACCGCGTCCTCCAGTGCCTGGCTGCCTCCTTGACCTAGGTGGGGAGTCATCGCGTGCGCAGCATCACCGAGTAGAGCAACACGTCCGCGGGTGAAGGTCGCCAGCGGCGGCAAGTCTGCGAGCTCGTGGGACAACATCCCGGCCCGTTCACCGGCTGCAACGAGCTGCTCTATCGGGGCGTGCCAGGACCGGTATGCCTCTGGACTTGGGGTCGATCCGTCGCGGCGGCGGGCACTGGAGGCGAAACAGTAGATGCGCCGCGAATCGACGGGGACGATCCCGAACTCCATGCCGACCCCGAGTGTGTGTGATGCCTGCGGCATTGTCGGTAGCTCGGTATCGGCGAGGTCCACCATCCAACGCCACGCCGTTATTCCGGTTCCCCTGGGGCCGGGGTGATCTGGGAAAGCCGACCGGCGGACGGTGCTCCCGATGCCGTCAGCGCCCACGACCAGATCCGCGGAGAGGTCGCCGCCGGAGGTGGTAGTGATGTGTCCGGTCTCGCTCGCGTGGGTGACGCCTGTCCCATAGCGGATTTCCACTCCGAGGCCGCGGGCATGTCGGGCGAGAGCGTCCAGTAGAACGCCCCGGTGCAGAGCCACGACGTCTCCGAAGCGGGCCTGGAACTCCCCAGGGTCCATGTGGCCCATCTTTCGACCTGACACGGAGCGCTGGGTAGGCGGCGTGCCTACCGCTGCGCGCTGCGTGATGTCCTCCCGTATCCCGAGCCGGTCGAGACACTCGGCTCCGTTAGGCCAGAGGACGATTCCCGCGCCTTCTGTGTGACTTTGCGCAGCCTTCTCGAGGACGGTGACGGTCATTCCCGCCTGGGCCAGTGCGATCGCCGCGGCCAGCCCCCCGACTCCTCCGCCTGCGACCAGTGCAGTAGCAGCGCTCACGTTCCCTACCCCTCTAACTACGAATGTAGTTCAACTACAATTGTAGTCAGAGGGAAGGAGTGCATGTCAATGCCCGAATCACCCCGTCGTTGCCAGCTCGCCGACGCCGCGATCACGGTGCTCGCACGCACCGGGATGAGAGGTCTGACGCACCGGGCCGTCGACGCGGAGGCCGCGCTGCCTGCCGGATCGACCTCGAACCACTTCCGCACGCGGCGGGCGCTCGTTATCGGAGTGGTCGACAGGCTGGCCGAACGCGACCTCGACGATCTGGCTCTGACAGAGACCCGCCCAGGCGCGGCGGCAGACCTGATGTCCATGTGGACCCACACGGACCCTGACCGGTTCCGAGCCCGAGTCGAGATCACCGTCGAGGCGACACGGGACCCTGAGATCGCCAAAATCCTCGCCGAGGGGCGAGCCCGCATCATCGACTTCGTCGAACAGGCGCGGCAAGGGGCGCCACCCGAAACCCAAGGCGCCCCCGCACTCACCTCGTCACAGCTCGTCGCACTACTCGCGGGACTGCAATGGGCGGAGTACACGACCGGGGAGAAACTCATCGCCCCGGTACTCGGTCGTCTCTCTTGAGAACTCGGCGTCAACCCTGTTCAGCGACCTGACAGTGCCATCCGTTGTGTGCCGGCTGGCCGTTGCGACCTCCTACGCCTGCTCAGTATTGCCCGCGCAATCCAGCGCAACGGCGTCTCCTCGCTATCGGGGTCGCGCCCCCGTTCCCCCGTTGTCGGCGCGTGCCAGTTCAGCGGGCCGGCAGCTACTTTGACAACCGCGGTCGTGACGGTCACTTTCGGCAAAGTACATCGGCGTGTTTCGTCAATCTGGGATGCATGGCGACACTTGTCTGTTCCCAAGCACTTTGTCAGTGCGTCAGTGCGTCAGTGCGACAGTGCGACAGCGCTGGCTGTGGCGTCCCGCGAGAGTGGGTAGTAGCCACCCAGTGAAGTCCGTTGTCAGACGCCGGCTGAAACACGGATTGACACTCCGACTGAGGACGAGGGTTCGGGACCTGCTGGTCTGATCGTCAAAACCTTTCCTCTTGCTGTGTCGGCGTCCGGGTCTTCCACACGGTGCGGCAGCCTACAAGTCTGCTTGATCATGTGGGCGGACCCGCCACCGTACGGAGGTGACCGCCTGTTCCATGCTGAGGCGACTGACTGCGGCTTCGAAAACCGCGTCGTCGCGCTTGCGGGTGGTCAACAGTGCCCGGACCTGGACCCGGTCGGTGGCGGCGATGTTCTCCGAGTCCACGCCTTGCAGGTGAAAGCCTTCGGCAAGCATGGCCTGGACGAGCAGTGCGCGGATGTGCGCTTCGTCCGGGTCCTGGCAGACGACGGTGAATTCGTAGTCGACCGGTTCGTTCTCGGTCTGGTTGTCGGGAACGGTGCGCTCGACCCGCCGTGCGATGGGGCGCAGGAGCGCGTTGCCCAGGATGATGGCGATGATTCCAGCGAGGGCGGGGATGTACATCCCACCGCCACACAGGCACCCGATAGCAGCGGAACCCCATAGCGTGGCCGCAGTATTGATCCCTCGCAGGCTGCCCCCTTCCTTGATGATGACCCCGGCGCCCAGGAAGCCGACCCCCGAGACCACCTGAGCTGCGACACGGCTGGGTGAGGCGTCATCGGGAGTCAGAGAACTGAGCAACACGAACAGACATGCGCCGACGCACACCAGCGTGTTCGTCCGCAGGCCGGCGGAACGGGCCCGCCATTGGCGTTCGAGGCCGATGAGGGACCCGCCGAGGAATGCTGCCGACACCCGGATGACGATCTCCATGATGAGTTGATCGTCGGAGACGAAGAACATGGCTGCTCACCCTCCCGCCAGGGCTGTGACCACCTCGAGCTGATCAGACAGCACGACCGAGGCGATCAGGAAGTAGATGATAAGGCCGGTGGCGTCAACGAGCGTGGTGACCACCGGCGCGGAGAACACCGCAGGGTCGATCCGGAGCTTGTGCGCGATCAGTGGCAGCACTCCCCCCACGGCTGAGGCCCAGAGGCAGATCAGCACCAACGTCAGCGAGATGATGATCCCGATGTCGACGCCGTAGAAGAACGACGCCACGGGGAAGCCCACGGCAGCCAGAAGCAGTCCCAGGAGTAGTCCGACCCGCGCCTCGCGCCAGAGCACGCGTGGCAGGTCCGACACCCGTACCTCGTTGACCGCCAGGGCTCGGATCATCGCACTCGCAGCCTGCGAGCCGGCGTTTCCTCCGGTGTCGACCAGCAGCGGGATGAACAAGGCCAGGGTCACCACTGTGGCCAGGGTGTCCTCGAAGTACTCCAGGACATTGACGGTCATGACCGCTGCGAGGATCAATGCCAGTAGCCACACCGCCCGGGTGCGCGCCAGGCGAAACACCGTGGCCGACAGGTACGACACGCCCAGCGGCTCAGCGCCGCCGGCACGCAGGGCATCACGGGTGACCTCCTCCTCGAGTACCTCCATGGCCATGTCGACGGGGATCATGCCGATCACCCGCTGTTCGGCATCGACCACCGGAAGCGCCAGGAGATCCGCCTCCTGGAGCAGGCGCGCAGCGGATTCCTGGTCGGCGCCGGCGTCCACGCTGTACTTCTCCTTCGACATGATCGCCTCGATCCGGGTCCCGTCCTCGCTGGTGACGATGTCACTGAGCCACACCACCCCCACCAACCTGCGCTCATCGTCGGTCACGGGCAGCAGCGAATAGTCCTCGGACCGGCCGCCGAGCCCGCCGAGCCTGTCCAAGGCCTGCTCCCTGGTCTGCCCTGGGGCCAGGGTCACGGCCGCCGGGATCATCACCCTGCCCGCGGTGCGGGGCCAGTAGCCGAGCAACTCCGCAGTCGCCTCGCGCTCGGTATCGCTGAGCCCGTGCTGGAGCCTCGTGGCGACCTTTGCCGGGACTTCATCCAGCAGGCGCACCCGATCAGCCGGGGACATCGCAGCGAACAACTCGTGAACCCGCTCGTCCCGCAACCCGTCGATCAGAGTGCGCTGGTGCTCAGCATCGAGTAGCTCGAACACGCTCATCGCCTTGTCCTTGTCGAGCAGACGGAACGCCACCGCCCGATCAGACGGATCCATCCGGGCGAGTTCCTCTGCAACACGGACTGCATGGTTGCCGCGCACCCAGGTGCGGGCCTGATCTGTGGCGTTGTCCCGGACGAGCCGGACCAGGTTGTTGTTGTACATGGGAAGACACTCCTTGGAAAGCATGAGCCGCGCATAGTCGTAGCGCACGGAAACGCCCCGTGCGGCACATGCGCACGGGGAAACGATCAACAGGTGATGAACTCTGGTGGGGATCTGGCGGTAGGTGGCACGCTCGCGCGGACGCACGGAGACGGGGCAGCATCGCCGAAACCGGCGATTGCAGACGGACCGCCTCAGGTGCCGGTCTCTACGAAGGCACAGTCAGAACTGCCCGAAGACAGGGTGCCTCTACAGACAGGTTGCCTCTAGAGAGGGAGGATGGCGGCGGGGCGGGGGCGGCGGCTTTCGCCGCTCGGACTCGGACTCGGCACGTCACTCACGAAACCCCACCCCCTCTCGCTCCAGCGAAGCCGCAACAGCCGCAGTGTTGACGCGCAACGAGAACGGTGTCACTGCGTGACCAGGCACGGCTTCGACCTTTTTCGCCGGGAACCTTAACACACCTCTTTCACACCACAAGACCGTGTACGTCTGCTCGTCGTGAGCATCCACATTGTGGGGTCAGTAGAAGCCGAGTGGATCCTCCGGCTCGACATGGATGAGTGTCTCTGCCAGGGAACACTCCTTCGACCTGGTCCTCAAGTCTGTCGGCGAGTTCATGAGCAGTAGAGACAGCCCAGGACCCGGGCACGCCCATGACGAGATAGATATGGCGGTGGCGGCCAGTCTCCACGGACCGGGCAGGGCGAAAAATACGCCGTGAACTGCGGAGAACTTCGTCTGAGCAGTGGAGAACCGCTCCATGTCCCCAGCTGGCATGGCCGCGCTGAGCCATGCTCGTGGTCTTCAGCGCGGTGGCAGTTCAGCGTGGGGATCACGAAACCGAAACTCATCGTTGGTGAAGGGCCAGTTGGTCCTGGTCCAGCGGTAGTTGATCCACCGGTGGGGCCTCACTGAGGTCTGGCTGGTTGATCAGTACGAACAGCGCCAGTCCCACCACGTAGACCGCGAAGACCCGGAAATGCCCCCGGTAGAGCAGTCGCAGCACCATCCACAGCGCTCCCGCACCGACGACGGCGGCCACCACGAATCCCAGCGCGTAGTCCTGCCAGCCCAGGAACAGCCCACCCTCGAAGCTGGCGGGATCGAGCAGGCTCAGCGACTGCAGCCCGGTGGCGGCAACGATCGTGGGAATGGCGACGAAAAAGCTGAACTGCGCTGCCAGCGGCCGGTGCATGCCCAGCGCCAGCGCCGCGGCGATGGTCAGCCCTGACCGGCTCAGACCTGGAAAGAGCGCCGCCGCCTGGGCCAGACCGATCACGACGGCGACCAGCACCGTCATCTGCGTGGCGCCGCGCCAGGTGGTCTTGACCGAGTCCGACCACCAGAGCACCGCGCCGGTGATCATCAGCATCAGTGCCACAGCCCACGGGGTGGTGAAGACGTCGGTGCCGTATGCACGGATGAGCAGGCCCAGGACCCCGGTGATGGCCGTGGTCAGCAGGCCCAGCAGCGCGAGCCGCAGGTGGATCAGATGGCGCAGCGTGCGCCTCCGTCGCCAGTGCCCGAGGTCGCGCCGGATGCCTTTGATCAGCTGCTTCAGCGGTCGCCACATCACGACGACGACGGACACCATCGTGCCGAGGTGTACCACCAGGTTAAACAGGATCATCTCTGGGGTGTCCGGCGCTGGCAGGGGCGACCCTTCGGCCGCCAGCCATTGCTGCATCAGCACCAGGTGGCTGGAGGAGCTCACCGGGATGAACATGAAGAGTCCCTGGATCGCTCCCAGGAGGACCGATTCCCACAGGCTCATCGAGCGCGGTGCTCCGCCGCCGTACCGGCCACCCTGGCCTCAGTCGGCGCTTTTTCGGGACCGGGCGGAAGATCAGGCATGACTCATACCGTATCGATCAGTGGGTACCAGTGAGGAACAGAGACGGACTGGGGACCACACCTAGGCGAAGGTCTCCGCTCGCTGCTCGTGCCCTGGTGCTCTGCTTCAGCTTCCGAAAGCCTCTCGGGGAAACACAGACAAGGCCGATTGGACAACGCGCGGGCCTCGCGTTCGTCCCAACAAGCAGCAGTTCTGCGCAACTACGGGTGCCGGCCCTGGCGCGCGGCGGCTTCATTGGCCGATAGTGGTTTCTGGAGTCTCGGGAAACCGTCTCGCTGGCGGTGTGAAGAACTCCTCGTCGCCGAAGATCTGCGTGAGGTCGAGCAAGCGTGGAGCGCACACGTATCGTATCGCCCTGAGTCGCACCTTCACGCCCGGGAGCTGATCGGCAAGGCTTGAGGCGATCGCGTGGCCCTCGCGATACCAGGCCGCCGGGTCCACATCGTCGGCCCATTCCGGCAGGGCGAGACCTCCATTCGGCAGGCCGAGATCGGCGCTGGTCCCATTTCCATCTAGCCCGTAGTCGAGGAAGCCGCGGTGCCAGTCCTCGTTCCAGCGTCGGAGTCGGTCCTCCAGCTGCGAGGTAAGACCGAGGCTGCGCGGGGTCGCAAAACCCCCGGGACCCGGGCCCGCGCGGAGCCGAGGGGGCTGGTGGTACGGCAGCCACCCGTCCCAAAGGCCCCACTCGACCCCGTACTCCGGCATGAGCTTGAGCTCGGCCGGCACATCCGGATCGGGTTCATTGCCGGGCATCCGCCAGCCATCTTCGCGCGTGATCTGCCCGGTCAGGGCGCACACGTAATCCAGCTGATCCGCAGCGAGCTCGCACACCACGTACTT
>NZ_JAALED010000541.1:12345-18630 GCF_014145155.1 Dietzia sp. B19
CTGATCCCCGAGGCGCTCGGCCAGTGCGTGGCCGCGGTCGAGCCAGGCCATCTCGTCGAATCCGTCCGACCACACGGGCTGATCAACCGGCCTGTCACCGAGGTGATGGAAGTATGCCTTGAACTGGCCGATCCAGTCTTCGATCTCATCCCGCAGCACCTGCGGGATCTGCAGGTCAGCCGCGACGCCCTGGTTGTATCCCGGATGGCCAGGGGGGAACACGTCAGGGGATGCGGAGATGTAGGGCCGATAATCGATGACCGGGTGGAGCGCGACATAGCGGCGATCGAATGGGCCCGGGTCCGCGGGTACCCGACACGCCGCACGGCACAGGTGCGACTCACGCAGCCCATGGAAGGATCCATCCGGCGACACACGCATTACCTGAGAGTATCGGGTGAGGACCTCGGCCACTTGGCGGCGCGATTCGACGAACAGCAGCACGCGATGAGTGTCGAGTTGTAGTCGAACTCCGGCTTACCGGGGGCGATCCCGACCGCCGAGCTGACGACCGGGGCCTCGGAAGCAGAGCCGACGTCGTGCACGATGGTTCGGGCGGAATGAAACTCTGATGCCTGGGTGTGGTGTGTTAGTCGCCCGAGACGCGCCAGTTCCTTTAGAAATGCCTACTTTGGATGCACGCGCAGAATCGTCGCTAGTTGTAATCGACCCCAACCGTGACAGGGAAGTTCTGCCCATCGTCAGGGTCGCATTCTTCCCAGTTCCTGGTGCAACTTATGTAGACGATCTCGACCTCTACCGTCGGAGTCGTGATACCAAAGGACCCGTAGCTGGAGAACGCGTAAGGGCCTTCCTCTGTGTACACGTAGCCAACGCTTTCGCCCCCGTAGTTGAGCTCTACAAGTGACGTATCCGGCGCGATGCCGGTCACCTTCAATACGACTACTCCGGGGGTGCCAGTTGCCGTGACCGTGAAGTTGCTTGCCGGGTTCACGGGAGTGGTCGAAGTTGTCGGAATCGTCGGGACAGTCGTCGCCGTGGTTGTGGACGTGGTCGTCGTCGGTGTCGTCGGTGCGGTCGTCGTCGGGGGCGCGGTCATGGTCGTTGTAGTCGGCAGGGTGCTGCCTCCTCCCGGCCCGAGAGAACCGGAGGGGCCGATGGCCAAGCCCGCACCCATCGCAGCGGCACCGAGAGCGATGGCGATCTGAACAGCGGGGTCACGGAACAGGCGCGGAGGAAACTCGAGGCTCACAGGGGAAATCCATTCTGATCGGAGTTCTGCAAAATCGCAGCAAAGCGCCAGATCCCAAAACCCAAACGAGTGCACCTGGATTCACAGCATCCGCAAATTCTGTGCTCCACCTACGATACGCCGCGACCCCGCGCAGGCGTGAACCGCTCTACCGCGACACCAGCTAAATGTTCGCACTACAACGCAATTGCAAGATGTGCGTAATGATTGCAACTTCAGGTTATGGCTGAGCCGGGAGCGGATCGCGGCGTTGGAGCGGCGCGTGGCCGCCCTGATGGCATGGACTGCCCCCGACTCGGTACCGGAGCGGACCGCCAACGCCGAGGACCGCTGACACCGAGGACCGCTTCTGGGCACTTGGGGGCCTGCGGTCCCGTGCATTCGATCCCGGAGCCGTGATGTTGGTCGGTAGTTTGCGGACCCCGAAGGGCTACGAAGCCCGGTGGTAGATGCTCGAGCAGCCAGATGGGCTGTTCGCCTCCGACTTCGCCGATCAGGCGGAATCACAGCCGGCACCCGCAACACGGACCGACGAAGACTCCTCCTGTCCGTTCCTGGTCGTGTGGTTCGTAGTGGTCGCGGCCCGGGGGCTACTGCCGGTGGCAGCGGCGACCACCTGGGGTTGGGTCGCCGCCACCACGGTCTACGCTGCTTCGGCGGGTTGGCGTTCTTACAGACGTTGCGAGTCCCGTGGATCCACCCCGACACATCGCGACGGGAACTCGCCGGGTCCGCCGTCTGGCTGGCTGTTTTCCTGACCCTGACGACGCCCTCTCTCCGGTATCTACTCTGGCCCTCTGGGGCGTTCGCGGTGAGGACTCGCTCGACCAGGTCGTCGTGCATTGGCCACCGTCGGTACATTCGGACCGGGTGATCAGGATGAGCAATCGGACAGTCTCGAGGGTCGCGGCCGCATCGCCACTTCTGGTGGCCTCGATGTTGGGGAGCGGCTGTGCAGAGTGGGACGCTGCGGTGAACCGGGAACTCCCGTCGGTTGACTCGTGGAGTCAGGCTGAAGTCGAACCCCCGGCAGATCCGTCGCCGGTGGAAGAGCAGACGAACGTGAAGCGGGGCGAGAACGGTATTCCGACTCTGGACGCCAGTGAGATGCTCCGAGACAGTGCATGCGCGAAAGCGGACGACATGATCGCGAGGGACTACTGGGGGCACTTTGCGCCTGATGGCAGTGGCGATCCGTTCATGTTTATCCGTGGGGCCGGCGTCGACTACTCCACTGCTGCAGAGAACCTATTTTACTCAACTCCGGGCGGACCCGATCCGGTCGACAGCTGGATGCAGAGTCCCGGTCACAGGGAGAACGTCGTCAACCCGGACTTCACCAGGGTGGGCGTCTGCGTGCGGACGGCTGCGTACCAGGGCCTCCCAGAGGCGCATCTTTATGTCCAGCACTTTGCTACTCCGATAGCGGAGAGATAGTCGGTGCCCCGAGTCCGGAGAGATGGTGTGTGAGCTCGCTCCTTGGGGGACACCGGATCTGAGGAACTCCTGCTCTTCGAGGCGTTGAGACACCTGACGCCGAATGGGTTCGATGGTGGCCCGAATGCTGTCACTCAAGGGGGCTTAGAGTGACAGTGTGAACCTGGAGATGGTCGTTGACGACGCGACCGGCGCGCCCGTGGATACTGCCGGCACCGACCCTCGCGCCGATGCTTGACCCATCCGACCTGCGACGGGATCTCGAAGAGGCGCAGGACCGTTTTGAGCAGTACCGCGCGTCCGTGACCACGATGATCGAAGAGCGTGCTGCTGGCGAACTATCTCGAGCCCTTGAGGTGGTCCTCCCCGACCTGGCCTTCTACGAAGGGCAGGCGGTCGCCGCGGCTGTGGCGCTCGAACACCTCGCCGTCGACGTATCCTCCGTGCCGAAGGTGCTTGCCGACGAGCTCGTGGAACAGCAGGCCGCGCGACGCAGCAGGGATTACCTGGCAGGTTTCGCCAAGGTGCTCGCCCTAACAAATCAGCACGTGCCGAGATAAGCTGCGGCAGCGGCTGGGATCAGTGGGCAGTCCCGCGTGTCTCGCGGGTGAATCGATCCGCCCACAGCCTCCATTGCCACAACGTGAGCGCCTGGAATATCCCGATGCAGGCGACCGCACTGGTCTTTCTGTGCTTGTAGCTGGCCACCATGGCGCACACGAGCGATGTACTGGCCATGCCAGCCAGGGCCAGGACCATCGGCTCGGACCTGGGGTCCCGAGACCAGGACTCTTCGCCCAGGATTGCTTGTGTCGCAAACGACTTCACGTTGTGAGCGGGCGGGGTCATCACTGGGTTGAGTGCAAACCACGCGCCGATCGGCACGTACAACCACCACAGGCGAGTCCACAGGGGGACCAGCAGCAGTGGGGCGCTCAGGAGCCTCGACCATGCACTGACCGGATGAGCGTGCCGCCGGAACATGCGAGCGTAGAAGCCGTCCTCGGAAGCCACGAATCCAGCCTTGCACCTCGGTCGCCGGAGCGGCTACTGAATCACGACTCTCATCCGGAGGGGCGACGGCGACACCCGGCCCACCGTGGGGCTCCTAGTCTCGGTGGGCGAGTAGCGCGGCGTGGGGCCGATGACCGGGATCGTGTCGATGCTCCCGATGGGTGACTGTGAAGCCTGCACGGTGAACGGTGTCGATCATCGTGGTCAGGGGCCAGTAGAAGGCGGCCGCCACAGCATGGGGAAACTCCTCGACGTGGTCTCCGTCGAAGAACGCAAGGAGCAGGCGACCTCCCGGTGCCAGCGACGCGCGCATCGTCTCCAGTGCTCCGGGTACGTCTCCGGGGTCGAGGTGGATCAGTGAGTACCAGGAGAAGACCCCGCCCAAGGGGTCCGGAAGGCCGCCCAGATCGTCAAATGTCCCCTGACGGAACTGCACCTGCGGATAGGTGCGTTGGGCGTGGTCGACGAACTCTGGCACCGGGTCGATTCCTTCGGCCGTGACCCCAGCGTCGGTGAGGTAAGCAGTCCAGTGGCCGGGACCGCATCCGATGTCGACGACGCGACCCGTGCAGCCGCGAGCCCAGCGGGTGACCAGCGCCCGGTCCTGGGGTGCCGTGGTGTCGATGTCGCCGAGTAGGTCGATGTACTCGTGCGCGCGGGCGGAGTAAGCGGAGTGCACCGTGTCCGCGTCGGGTGGTGTGCGTGACTGCCTGTTCATGCGGGGCCAGCGAGTATCAGGGTGCGCAGAATGTGGCCTTCGAGGCGGTCAAGTAGCTCGGATGCGCCGACTTCAGGGTGCGGGTGCGCTTGCGAGCGCAGGAGTGTCACTGCCTCTTTGGGGGAGAAGAGGCACGTGGCGAGCCCAGCCCGCTGGTCCGCTCCGCAATCGGCGTCCAGGGCCAGGGCGAGGCGCGCGCGAACGTGGTCTCGCCGGGTGGCGGCAAGGTCGGCAAGGTAGGTGTCGATCACGGTGTCCGGGCTCTCTCCTGCGTGTCGGGCCAATAGGTCGTGGAACACCGCGCGCGACTGCGCAGCGAGGAACTCGGATACTCCGGCGATGAGGGCTGCGCGGGTGCGGTAGTAGTACGAGGTCGACCCTTTGGCTATGCCGAGCTCTGCGTCGATGGCTTGGTGGGTGAGGGCATGGCTTCCACCTCGGGCGGCTAACGCGATAGCGGCCTGGCAGATCTGGTCTCGTCGTGATGGTCGCTCGGGCACGGGCCCAGCCTACCGCCAGACCCTCTAGGAAGCTAGAGTCTCAGCTATGTGGACACCTCCGGCGAGGAGCCGAACGGCTGGCGCTACCAGGCTCACTGCACGCCAGTGCGAGGTGAGGGAGTCGATGGGCGGCCGCGGCGACGTCTATGTCTACGGGCCGCCTGGTAGTGGGAAGACGACACTGCTCGACTCAGTCCATAGGGACGTGCCCAAATCGGTGCGGTGGCACTGTGCAGAGTTCTTCCGCGCAGTCCATGCTGAGCTGCCCAGGCACGGGCGCGACCTGGACATAACGGTACGAGCGCTGACAGGTCGGGCTAGTGCTGTGTTTTTTGACGAGTTTTACGTGCACGATGTCGCCGATGCGATCTACCTACATCGTGCACTGACCTGGTGGTGTTCTCATCGGGTTCGAGTGGTGGCTACGTCGAACTATGTGCCCGACGAGCTTCTGCCCAATCCTCTCCTGCATGCTGCCGCCGAACCTGTCATAGATCTCATCCGGTCCAGGTTCGCGGTAATTGATCTCGATGAGGGCATTGACCATCGCGCCACCGCAACCGCCATCACCAGCTTGAATGGCTTCACTGCGGGAGGATGGCTACCGCCCCTCTCGCACAAGCCCGCGACCTCATCACTCACGCTGGGAAACCGAAGGCTGCCTGTCCTGGCGCAACCAATGGGAACGCGAACAACAGAGACGACCTTCGCCGCGCTCTGCGAGCTCCCGTGGTCGACCAGCGACTACCTCACCCTCCTAGCTGACCGAAGCCCTCTCGTCATCCATGACGTTCCGCACCCTGCACAAATCGGCCGGGAGCCAGGGCAGCGCCTGGCCAACCTCGTTGACGTCGCGTACGACCTTGACGCCCCGCTGACGATCCACTCCCAGGGACTGCCCGACGACCTGGCCGCCTCGGCGTTTCCACCGCTAGACGTCGCCAGAACCGTCAGTCGTTTGCGAAGCCTGCGCGCCCCTCACCATTGACGCACTGGCCGATCAGCCCCACCTGCACTCAGCTTGCTCATCGCGGACGGGGATCCTCCCGGCCAAATCAACGCTCAGCCCCGCTACTTTGACAACATCCCCTCGGATGCCCGAGTTCGGGCAGTCTGCACCGGCGGTTCTTGTCAATCTGGATTGCACAGCGACAGTTGTCGCTGTGCGGTCTAGATTGACGAAATCACCTTCTAGATTGACGGTTGAACCAGCTATTTGGACGTCAAAATCCTCTTGACCAGGCGAAATCCAGAATCATCATGAGTCCGCCCGCTACGGCTCGGTCAATCTAGAAGTTCTGGGACGTGCATAGATGCTGGTCAGAAGGCTACAGGCTTTGTTGACTCTACAGACGTAGTTGTCGAGCTTTGCGGTTCCGTGGACAGTGCAGGTCACGAGGCAT
>NZ_JAALED010000542.1:0-1640 GCF_014145155.1 Dietzia sp. B19
GGCGCCCCGGTGTCCACGCGGACGACCTGGCCGGGCTGCAGACGGGTCGGTTGACGGGATCCCGCGGTGATCCGCCCCACGACGGGCAGTCCGGCGGGCCCGCCGGAGGCGTCCCCGGCGTCATCGACCGGGCCGCCGACCCGGATGTCGACACTGCGGACCGCGTAACCGTCGATCGCGGACTGGTCGAACGAGGGCAACGGGCGCTCGGCCACCACCTCCTCGGCACACAGCAGGCCCTGCGCCTCGGAGATCGACACGCGTACCGGTCTCGGGGCGACCGCGGCCGCCGTCACCAGTGCGAGCTGTTCCTCGACGGAGCGCACCAGGTGTCCCCTTCCCGTACGAAAGTCGCTGACCGTGCGGCGGTGTCACGCCACAGCGGGCGGACCGACCACCGGGTCCCTGTGGGAGAGGGTAGCGCCCGGACGGCGCCATTCCGCGGCGACGGCGCCGTCAGCGGCCGAGCCGGCCCTCCAGCCACTCCCGCAACTCGTCGGCGTAGGCCGGGTTGTCCAGTGCGAAGTCCACGCAGGCCTTGATGTACCCGCCGGGATTGCCGAGATCGTGCCTGGTGCCGTCGTGGACCACCACGTGCACCGGGTGCTCCTCGTTGATCAGCAGGTCGATCGCGTCGGTGAGCTGCAGTTCCCCGCCGGCGCCCGGCTCGATACGCCGGAGCGCGTCGAAGATCGCGCGGTCGAGCACGTACCGCCCGGCCGCCGCGAGGTTGGACGGCGCGTCCTCGGCGGCCGGCTTCTCCACCATGCCCAGCACCTGCTTGACGGCCGGGTTGTCCGTGTCGGAGACCTCGAACACCCCGTAGGAGGAGACGTCCTCGGGGCTCACCTCGAACGCGCACAGGACACTGCCGCCGCGATCCGCCCGGACCTGCGACATCCGGCCCAGGATCCCGAACGGCAGGACCAGGTCATCGGGCAGGAGCACGGCCACGGCCTGCTCCTCGTCACCGAGCACCGACTCCACCTGCGCCACCGCGTGCCCGAGGCCCAGCGGCTCGTCCTGGCGCACGTCCACCACCTCGATGAGCCCGGGGGCGCGCTGGACCTTGTGCAGCAGCACGTCCTTGCCCCGGTCGGACAGCGTGTCCTCGAGGACCTGGTCCTCGGAGAAGTGCGCCATCACGCCGACCTTGCGCTCGGAGGTCACGATCGCGAGCCGACCCGCTCCCGCCTCGGTCGCCTCCTCGGCGATGAGCTCGATCCCCGGGGTGTCCACCACGGGGAGCAGCTCCTTGGGAACGGTCTTGGTGGCGGGCAGGAACCGGGTCCCGAGGCCGGCGGCCGGGACGACCGCGGTCCGGAACTGCGAGTCGGGCGAGGCGTGGGACGTCATGGCGTACACCATAGACGGCGGACCGGGCCGCTACGTCCGGACCACTGACGGCACACTGGGGTGATGGATCAGGACAAGTCCGCGGTGCGTCGTGCGGTGCGTGTTCGCCGCGCGGCGGTCCCCGCGTCCGTGCGCGCCGAGCGTGACCGGGCGATCCGCGAGCACCTGGCCTCCGTGGTGACGGAGGGGATGGTGGTCTGCGCGTTCGTTCCCGACGACGACGAGGCCGGCGGACCGGACCTGCCGGAGACGCTCGCGCTGGCGGGGGCGCAGGTGCTCCTGCC
>NZ_JAALED010000543.1:0-1676 GCF_014145155.1 Dietzia sp. B19
GCGGGTCCCGTCGACCGTGCGCGGGAGCCGGGGCCGGGACTCGGCTGACGGGACACCGACCAGCCCGCGGCCGCAAGCGACGGCCCGGCCGGTAACCCGCCGGGTAGGGTCGAATGATGACACCGTCCGACCGCCTCTCATCCCTGGAGCAGCACGTGGCACGCAGCGCCGAGTCCGTCCGAGCAGTCATCAAGGCCTACGATGTCCGCGGCGTCGTGGGCGAGCAGATCGACGAGGACTTCGTCCGCGAGGTGGGTGCGTCGTTCGCCCGTCTGATGCGGTCCGAGGGGTCGGAGACCGTGGTGGTCGGCCATGACATGCGGGACTCCTCCCCGTCGTTGTCCCGGGCGTTCGGCGACGGCGTCACCTCCCAGGGGCTGGACGTGGTGACGATCGGCCTCGCCTCGACCGACCAGCTCTACTACGCCTCGGGACTGCTCGACTGCCCGGGCGCCATGTTCACCGCCAGCCACAACCCGGCCCGGTACAACGGCATCAAGCTGTGCCGTGCGGGTGCCAAGCCGGTCGGCCAGGAGTCCGGACTCCGGACGATCGCCGACGAGGTCGTCGCGGGGGTCCCCGCCCACGACGGTGAGGCCGGGACGGTCTCCGAGCGTGACGTCCTCGACGGCTACGGTGCGTACCTCCGCGAGCTGGTCGACCTGTCGGGCATCCGTCAGCTCAAGGTGGCGGTCGACGCCGGGAACGGGATGGGCGGCCACACCGTGCCCGCGGTCCTCAGCGGACTGCCGCTGGAGATCGTCCCGCTGTACTTCGAGCTCGACGGCAACTTCCCCAATCACGAGGCCAACCCCCTCGAACCGGCCAACCTGGCCGACCTCCAGGCGCTGGTGCGGGAGAGCGGGGCGGACATCGGACTCGCCTTCGACGGCGACGCCGACCGCTGCTTCGTGGTGGACGAGCGGGGTGAGCCCGTCGCCCCGTCGGCCATCACGGCGCTGGTGGCCGGGCGCGAGCTCGACAAGGAACCCGGCGCCTCGATCATCTACAACCTGATCACCTCCCGGGCCGTCCCCGAACTGGTCGAGGAGAAGGGCGGCGTCGCGGTCCGTACCCGCGTCGGCCACAGCTTCATCAAGGCCCAGATGGCGGACACCGGTGCGATCTTCGGCGGCGAGCACTCGGCGCACTACTACTTCCGTGACTTCTGGGGCGCCGACTCGGGGATGCTCGCCGCGATGCACACCCTCGCCGCCCTCGGGGAGCAGGACGCCCCGCTGTCCCAGGTGATGGCCGAGTACACCAGGTACGCGGCGTCCGGGGAGATCAACTCGACGCTGGACTCCGCGGAGGCGCAGGTGGCCCGGATGGAGGAGGTCATCGACGCGTTCTCCGGCCGGGCCGTGTCGGTGGACCGACTCGACGGCGTGACCGTCGACCTCGGTGACGGCGCGTGGTTCAACCTGCGGGCCTCCAACACCGAACCGCTGCTGCGCCTCAACGCGGAGGCGCCCACCAGGGAGGACGTCGCCGCGGTGGTCGACGAGGTCCTCGCGATCGTCCGTGCCTGACCTGACCAGCGACACCGGGGCCGGCCGGGTGGACCTGGACGACGCCGAGGCCCTGCGCTCCTCCGACGCCACCGGGGCCCTGCTCCACGCGTCGATGGCCGGGGCCCAGCTCCGATCGGTCGCGACGGCCGTCGACTCGGGGGC
>NZ_JAALED010000058.1:0-10666 GCF_014145155.1 Dietzia sp. B19
CGCACTAACGGAGATACCCACTAGCCACAGGGGTCGTCCCTGGCGGATCCGCGGGGCGCCCGTTCGTCGTGGACGCACCCGTAATCCACGCAAAGTCCACTTTAAGGTAAGCGAACTCTGATGTGCTGAGGTGCAGGCGGTGAGCGCCGCCCTCGACGACCCCAGGGAGAACGACATGTCCGGAAGACTTCTCACCGTGTGCGGCATGGCCGCCGTAACCCTCCTCGCGGGCGCCGGGACCGCGAACGCGCAGCTCGGTTCCGTCACCGGTTCGCTTCCGGGGTCGACCAGCGGGCCGGTCGGTTCCACGGCCACCGCGGTCTGCAACGTCGGTAGCGTGGCCAACCTCGCCGGGGCCGGACTGCCGACCAGCGCGGTCTGCTCGGTCGCACCGGCGCTGGGCAGGTCGATCGACCACCTGCTCGCCGGAGACACCAACGGTTCGGTCTCCGCGCTCGTCGGTGGCGTCCCGGGGGTGGGGAGTGCCCTGGAGAGGGTGGTACCCACGGACTCGGCGGCCGACCTGGTGGATCAGGCGCTCGCGGGGATCGACGCGACGTCGCTCACCCCCCAGGGCTGAGCGGGCCGGCGCGCGCTCGCAAGACGGGCACGGAGACAGGTGAGCCAATTGCACTCAGTGCAAAAGTGCTGGCCAAAGCGCGTGATCACTGGATTGGAACGCGTTATAGTTCGCTCATGACCCTCGCACCAGGTAGCCCCGCGCCCGATGTCTTCAGCCCGGCGAAGATCGGAAACGTGACGTTGCGCAACCGTATCGTCAAGGCCGCGACGTTCGAGGGCCGCTGCCCCGAGGGCCGGGTCACCGACGAGCTCATCGAGTTCCACGCCGAGTACGCCCGCGGCGGCGTCGGCATGACGACGGTCGCCTACCTGGCCACCTCGCCCGAGGGTCGGACCGACCGACATCAGTACCACTGGGGCATGGACGACGGCGGCATGCTGCGCAAGCTCACCGACACGGTGCACGCCGAGGGCGCGGCCGTCTCGGCGCAGGTCGGCCACGCGGGGGCGGTGGCCAATTCCGCCTCCAACAAGATGCCGGCGATGGGGCCGTCCCGCATCCCGGCCCCCACGGGAATGTCCCTGACCAGGGCCTGCACCGAGGCGGATATCGATCGGATCGTGGAGGACCACGTCCGAGCGGCCCGTGGGGCGGCGGAGGCCGGGTTCGACGCCATCGAGGTGCACTTCGGGCACAACTACCTGGTGAGCGAGTTCCTCAGCCCCAAGCTGAACAAGCGCAAGGACTCCTACGGCGGGTCCCTCGAGAACCGTGCTCGGTTCGCCCGCCGCATCGGCCGCTCCATCCGCGACGCGATGGGCGACCGGATCGCCGTGACCATCAAGCTCAACATGGACGACGGCGTGCCCGGCGGATTCTGGATCGACGAGGCCGTGCAGGTGGCCAGGTGGATCGAGGAGGACGGCTCGGCGGACGCCCTGGTGATGACCGTGGGCAGCTCCCTGCTCAACCCCATCTACCTGTTCAAGGGCGACGCGCCGCTGCACGAGTTCGCCGCCACCCAGCCGACGGTCATCAAGCTGGGCATGAAGGTCGTCGGACCCAGGATGTTCAAGGAGTACCCCTACACGGACGCCTACATGCTCGACGACGCCCGCCAGATCCGCGAGGCCGTGAGTATGCCCATGATGCTGCTCGGGGGGATCGTCGACCGACCGTCGATCGACAAGGCGATGAGCGCGGGATTCGAGTTCGTGGCCATGGGGCGCGGCCTCCTGCGTGAGCCGGACCTGCCCAACAAGCTGAGGGCCGATGATCGTCGTCGGTCCCTGTGCGTGCACTGCAACCGATGCATGGCCACGATCTACAGCGGGAGCCGCTGCGTGTTGCGCGACCAAGTTCCGCCCGTCCCGGCGCGCGGCTGACCCCGACCGGCGTCAGGCCACCTTCCTGACACCGGCGTCAGGCCACCTTCCTGGCACCGGCGGGCCGCTACGGTGGGACCCCAGGAGGCCCGCTCGAGCGACCCGGGCCGGAAGGGGAGCACATGTCGAGGCGACGGATCACCGACTACCGTGGCAAGACCTGCGTGGTCACCGGAGCGGCCAGCGGGATCGGCCGCGCCGTGGCGATCCGGCTGGCGGGCGAGGGCGCGCGGCTGGTGCTGACGGACCGCGACGCCGCCGGGTTGCAGACGGCGGCACAGGCCTGCCGGGACGCGGGTGGCGCGGTGCTGGGCTCCGAGACCGTGGACATCACCGAGCACGAGGCGGTGATGGGGTTCGGCGAGAGCACGATCGCCGCGCACGGCGCCCCGCACGCGATCTTCCACGTCGCGGGCAACTCGGCATGGGGGCGGCCCGACCTGCTCGAACACCGCGTCTGGCGGTCCATGGTCGAGGTCAACCTCATGGGCACCATCCACGTGATCGAGGCGTTCGTCCCGGCGATGATGGCGGCGAAGCGACCCGCCGCGCTCGTCATGGTCTCGTCCGCCGCCGGTCTGCTGGGTCTGCCGTGGCACGCCGCGTACAGCGCCGCCAAGTTCGGCATCCGTGGCATCGCCGAGGTGCTCCGCTTCGACCTGGCGCCGTACGGGATCGGCGTGCACCTGGTGTGTCCCGGCGGGGTGGACACCCCGTTGGTGGAGACCGTCGAGATCGCGGGCGTGGACCGTTCGAACCCGCAGGTCGCCAAGACCGTGGACCAGTTCAGACGCCATGCCGTCACCCCGGAGGTCGCGGCCGAGAAGACACTCGAGGGCGTACGCAAGGGGCGCTACATCGTCTACACCTCGCCGGACATCCGACTGGGGTTCGCCGCCCAGAAGTTCGCTCCGCCGCTCTACACGCTCGCGATGCGACTCCTGAGCCGTCGCATCAACAAGGCCGGAGAGGGAATCCTCTCGTGAGGGGGATGGAGACCCTCAACGACGCCGCCATCCTGCTGGCCCGGCTCGGGCTCGGGGCGGTGTTCGTGGCCCACGGATGGCAGAAGTTCTTCACGCTGGGGTTGAGCCGGGTGGGTGAGCAGTTCGCCGGGTACGGGATCCCGCAGCCGGAGGTGACCGCCGCGGTCGTCGCCGGGGTCGAGTTGATCGCGGGGATCGCACTCATCGCGGGCATCCTCACGCCGCTGGCCGGGATCCTGCTGGCGGTGGACATGGCGGGAGCCCTGTATTTCGTCCATGCCACCAACGGGCCCTTCGTCACCCAGAACGGCTGGGAGCTCGTGGTGGCACTCGGGGTGGGCGTGTTGCTCATCGCGGCGGTCGGGGCGGGCCGGTTCAGCATCGACCGGGCGCTGGGCGGGTAGGGCCGGCGTCGCTCGCGGTGGGCGGCACGGCGGGGCGAGTCGAGGCTAACGCCAGGACGGCAGCCAGAGCTGCTGGTTCCATTCCGTCGAGGTGATGGACATCCCCGACAGGATGGGCAGCATGTAGAGGAAGTTGGCCACCACGAGCCCCAGATAGAGGCACACGATCGCCCGGCCGATCGTCTTGCGCCGTGGCGAGTCGGTGGACCTGCCGGCGATCTCGCCCAGCACCAGCGCGACCATCATCACGAAGAACGGCACCATCACCGAGGCGTAGAAGAAGTACATCTGGCGGTCGTGCTGGAAGAACCACGGCAGATAGCCGGCCATGTAGCCGACGAGCGGGAACGCGTACCGGCCGTCGCGGCAGATGACGGCCCGCCAGAACGCCCAGCCGAGCACCGGGATCGCGAGCCACCAGATCGCGGGCGTACCGAGGAGCATGATGGCGCGGACGCAGGAGTCCTGACCGCAGCCGGTCACGTCCTCGCCCTGCTCGACGTAATAGAGCATCGGCCGCAGGCTCATCGGCCAGGTCCACGGCTTGGACTCCCACGGGTGTCGGTTGCCCGCCGAGGTGGTGAGCGAGGAGTGGAAGTCGAGCACGGACGACTGGTAGTACAGCCACGACTGGAGTGAGTCGGGCAGCCAGTTGTCGTCGACCTTTGACCCCACCGCGTGCCGGTACACCGAGTTCTCGCCGGCGAACCACGGGAGCCAGGTGAACATGTGGATCAGGGCGGGCCAGATGACCAGGGTGACGAAGGCCGGGACGGCATCCCGGAGCAGCGTGCCCGCCAGCGGTCGCCGCACCCCGTAGCGACTGCGCAACGCCCAGTCCCAGGCCACCGTCATGAGGCCGAAGAACGCGATGAAGTACAGGCCCGACCACTTGACGCCGAGGGCCAGCCCGAGCATGACGCCGGCGGTGAACCGCCACCAGCGGAAGCCCAGTCGCGGTCCGAAGTCCGACAGGTGGAGCCGGCCGGCGAGCGCGGCGCGGTGCATCCGGCCGCGCATCTGGTCGCGGTCGACGAGCAGGGCACCGGCGGCGGCAGTGACGAACAGGACCTGGTAGATGTCGAGCATGCCGATGCGGGAGGTCACGAAGGTGACCCCGTCCAGACACAGCAGCAGGCCCGCGACCAGGCCGAGTTGCGTGGATCGGGTCAGCCGCCTGGTGATCCGCATGACCATGAGCACCACGAGCACGCCGCAGATCGCGGCGGTGAACCGCCAGCCCAGTGGGGTGTAGCCGAAGAGCAGTCCGCCCAGCGACTCGATCTGCTTGGCGACGGGCGGGTGGACCACCAGTCCGTAGGCCGGGTTCTCCTCGATCCCCAGCTGCGCGATGCTGAACGACTGCGGCGCGTAGTGCTTCTCGTCGAAGACCGGGGTGCCCTCGTCCGTGGCGGAGGTCAGGCCCCAGAAGCGCGAGAGGAAGGCCAGGACCAGGATGACGCCGGTGGCGATCCAGTCGCGGGGGGTGTCGACCGGCCCGGTGTCCGGATCCGGGAGCGGGCGGCCCGGGGATCGCACGCCTGGGGTCGAGGTCACACCGCGAGCATAATGGTGGCCTTCCCGGGACCGGGGACACGGGCAGGGCAGGACGCGGGCGAGACGCGGACGAGACTCTGGCGAGACGCGGGCGCGGACATCGGCGACCGGGGACGGGGGCGACCGGGGATAGGGTGGAGCGCATGACGTCCGGACGTGTCGTGTTGGCGGCCACCCCCATAGGGAATCCGGGCGACGCCTCCTCCCGGCTGAAGGACCTGCTCGCCACCGCCGACGTCGTGGCCGCCGAGGACACCCGGCGTCTGCGCGGGCTCGCCACGGCGCTCGGGGTGACGGTCCCCGGCCGGGTCATGAGCTTCTACGAGCACAACGAGACGGGCCGCGTGCCCCAGCTGATGGACCGGGTCCGCGCCGGCGACGTGGTGGCCGTGGTGACCGACGCCGGGATGCCCGCGGTGTCGGACCCGGGGTATTCGCTGGTCACCGCGTGTATCGAGGCCGGGCTCCCGGTGACCTGCCTTCCCGGCCCGTCGGCCGTCACCACGGCACTGGTGCTCAGCGGCCTGCCCGTGGACCGGTTCTGTTTCGACGGCTTCCCCCCGCGCCGCGCTGGTCGTCGCCGGACCTGGCTGGCCCGGCTTGCTGCGGAGGAGCGCACGTGCGTGTTCTTCGAGTCGCCCCACCGCCTCGGGGACACTCTCGCCGAGGCGGCGGAGGTGCTGGGCGCCGGTCGGCGCGCGGCGGTGTGCCGTGAGCTCACCAAGACGTACGAGGAGGTCCTGCGGGGCACGCTCGGCGAGCTGGCCGAGCGGACCGCCGACGGGGTCCGCGGGGAGATCGTGGTGGTGATCGAGGGGGCGGACGCCGCGGACTCGACCGCCACGACCGAGGACCTGGTCGAGATCGTGGAGGAGCGGGTCGAGGCGGGAGAGCGGCTCAAGGACGCCTGCGCGGCCGTCGCCGAGGGCTCGTCACTGACCAAGCGGGAGCTCTACCAGGCGGTCGTCGACTCGCGGGGCTGAGCACCTCGCGGGGCTGACCACCACGTCGCGCGCTGCCGACTACCAGGGCACCGGTCCACCGCCCCAGGTGAACGCGGCCTTGTGTACGCACTCGTCCCACTCGGCGTCGGGGTCCGAGTCGATGGTGATGCCGCCGCCCACGCCCAACTCGACGCGCCCGTCGGGGGTGGCCTCGAGGGTGCGGATGGCCACCGCGAGCTCGAGGTCCCGGCCCAGGGCGAGGCCGTACGCCCCGCAGTGCAGGCCCCGCGACCGCGGTTCCCACCCGGCGATCAGCTCGCGGGCCCGTGCCTTCGGCGTCCCCGTCACCGAGGCCGGGGGGAAGGTGGCCTCCACCAGCGCCGCGTTGTCCGCGGTCGTGCGGGCGGTGACGGTGGAGACCAGGTGGTGCACGCCGGGCGCCGGGCGGATGGCGAGCAGGTCGGTCACGGTCACCGACCCGACGTCGGCCACGCGCCCGAGGTCGTTGCGGACCAGGTCCACGATCATGATGTTCTCCGCGATGTCCTTCGCGGACCCCAGCAAGAGCGCCGGGTCCAGGTCCGCCGCCAGCGTGCCCTTGATGGGGCTGGACCGCACCTGATCGCCGCGGCGCACCAGGTACTCCTCGGGCGAGAACCCGAGGACGGCGCCCCAGGGTCCCTCGAGATACGCCGAGCGTGCGGCGGGGGAGTGGCCGGCGATCGCGAGGAAGGTCTCGAGCGGGTCCGCGCGGAGCCTGCCGTGCAGTCGCGTGCTCAGACAGGCCTGGTAGACCTCGCCCGCGCGGATCGACTCGAGACAGTCCGTCACGGCCGAGCGGTGCGCCCCGCGGTCCGGCACGGCCCAGTCCGGGAAGTGGTCGGCAGGGTTGTCGTCGTTGTCGTTGTTGTCGTCGTCCTGGCGGCCGTCACGTCGGGCGGCACCGTGGTCGCGGACCACCTGCGCCGGGTCGGGGGCGTCGCCGTGGCGTGTCCACCGGCCGTCGGCGTCGAGGGTGAGCCACCCGGAGGCCTCGCCGCGCACCGCGGCCGGGAGCGGTGGGGCGGCGCCGGGCACGGTGTCGGGAAAGGACCGATAGACGACGACGAGGTGGTCGCTCTCCTCGAACGCCGACTCCTGCGACACGGGCCGGAGGTCGACCGACGGGACCACCACGGCGCGGCGATCCCGCCAGTCGCCGAGGAAGGCGGCAGGGGGCGCCAGGCCGTGTGACCGCGCCCGTTCCCGCAGCGCACGGAGCAGCTCCGGGACGGGTATCAGACGCTCGCGCACCCGTTCATGCTTACACGCACCTGTGCTGGTGAAGAACTTATTATCTTGCACAGCGCCGAAGTTGTTGACAAGGTTTCAGGAATGTCCACCTCTAGAGAACAGAAGAGTGACCCCGGGAACACGCCGACCACCGCGCCGACGACGAAGCCGCGCGCCGACTTCGCGGTGATCGTCCCCGCCGCCGTGATCGCCCTGATCGTGGTGGTGTGGGGCTTGTTCTACACGGTCTCGTTCGAGAGCGCCGCGGGTCGGGCGTTCGACGTGGTGGTCCACACGGTGGGCTGGTTGTTCATCGTGGTGGCCACCACGGTCGTGGCCTACACCGTCTATCTGGCGTTCTCCCGCTTCGGCGCGATCCGGCTGGGAGGCGACCACGAGAAGCCTGAGTACTCCACCCGGTCCTGGATCGCCATGATGTTCGCCGCGGGCATGGGCATCGGTCTGATGTTCTACGGCGTGTCCGAGCCGCTCACCCACTTCCAGACCCCGCCGCCGGGTCAGGAGCAGCAGTACGACGTGGCCATGGCCACCACCGCCTTCCACTGGACCCTGCATCCGTGGTCCATGTACGCCATCGTCGGCCTGGCCCTCGCGCTGGCGGCCTACCGCTTCAAGCGCGGCCACCTGATCTCGCAGGCGTTCGTCCCGCTGATCGGCGAGAAGCGGGCCAACGGGTGGATGGGCAAGGTGCTCGACATCGCGACGGTCGTGGCCACGATCTTCGGTACCGCCGCCTCGCTCGGTCTCGGCGCGCTGCAGATCCGGGCCGGGCTGAACGAGACCGGTGCGGTCAGCGGCGGCGGCATCGCGCTCGTCGTGGGCGTCATCGTGGTCCTGGGACTGGTGTTCCTCGCCTCGGCGGCCTCCGGGATCGGCAACGGCGTCCGGATCCTGTCCAACATCAACCTGGTGCTGGCGGTCTCGCTCGCGCTGTTCGTCGCGATCTTCTCCGGCGCGCTGTTCTTCATGCTCGACCTGGTCCCCACCACCGTCGGTGCGTACTTCTCCGACTTCTTCGAGATGGCCTCCCGCACCGCGGTGAGCGAGAACGGCGAGGCGGCCGAGTGGCTGTCCGGCTGGACGGTCTTCTACTGGGCCTGGTGGATCTCCTGGTCGCCCTTCGTCGGGATGTTCCTCGCCCGGATCAGCCGGGGCCGCACGGTCCGCGAGTTCATCATCGGCGTGGTCCTCATACCCAGCACGCTGTCGGTGCTGTGGTTCTCGATCTTCGGCGGGTTCGCCCTGTATCTCGAGGACGCCGGTCGGAGCATCTTCGGCGACGGTTCGCTCGAGCCCCAGCTGTTCAACCTGCTCCGCGAACTGCCGCTCGCGCCGGTGCTCATGGTGGTCGCCATGGTGCTCATCGCCGTCTTCTTCATCACCTCGGCCGACTCGGCGTCGATCGTCATGGGCGGCATGGCCCAGCACGGGGTCGAGGAGCCGTCACGGTGGATCGTCATGCTCATGGGTACCTTCACCGCGGCGGTCGCGATCATCATGCTCCTCGCGGGCGACGGCGGCGGGAACGCGCTGTCGAGCCTGCAGAACATGACCATCATCGCGGCGTCACCGTTCGTCCTGGTGCTGATCGCCCTGTGCGTGTCGATCCACAAGTCGCTCTCGCACGATCCGGCGGCCGAGAACGCCTGACGCGGGCCGGGTGCACTCCCGGCACGGCGGCCGCGGACGCGACCACTACTCTGGACGCATGGCGAAGACAGTCCTGACCGCGGTCGCATGGCCGTACGCGAACGGCCCCCGGCACATCGGACACGTCTCCGGGTTCGGGGTGCCGTCGGACGTCTTCTCCCGGTACCAGCGGATGGCCGGCAACGACGTGCTGATGGTCTCGGGCACCGACGAGCACGGCACCCCGCTGCTCGTGCAGGCCGAGAAGGAGGGGGTGTCGGTCCAGTCGCTCGCCGACCGGTACAACCGGGTGATCGTCGACGACCTGGCCGGACTGGGGCTGAGCTACGACCTGTTCACCCGCACCACCACCCGCAACCACTACTCGGTGGTCCAGGAGCTCTTCCGGGGCCTGCACCGCAACGGGTACATGGTGGCCAAGACCACCACCGGGGCGGTGAGCCCGTCGACGGGCCGCACCCTGCCGGACCGGTACATCGAGGGCACCTGCCCGATCTGCGGTTACGACGGCGCCCGGGGCGACCAGTGCGACAACTGCGGCAACCAGCTGGACCCGGCGGACCTGAAGAACCCGGTCTCCAAGATCAACGGTGAGACCCCGAAGTTCATCGAGACCGAGCACTGGTTCCTGGACCTGCCCGCCCTCGCGGACTCGCTGGGGGACTGGCTCAAGGGTCGGAAGGACTGGCGGCCCAACGTCCTGAAATTCTCGCTCAACCTGCTCGAGGACCTGCGTCCGCGTGCGATGAGCCGGGACATCGACTGGGGGATCCCGATCCCGGTCGAGGGCTGGCAGGACCGGGGCGACAAGAAGCTCTACGTGTGGTTCGACGCCGTGGTGGGTTACCTGTCCGCCTCGATCGAGTGGGCGTGGCGCTCGGGTGAGCCCGAGGCGTGGCGTCGCTGGTGGACCGACCCCGAGGCCGTCTCCCACTACTTCATGGGCAAGGACAACATCACGTTCCACTCGCAGATCTGGCCGGCCGAGCTCATCGGCTACGACGGCCGGGGTGCGCACGGTGGCGAGCCGGGCGCGCTCGGTGCGCTCGGCCTGCCCACCGAGGTGGTCTCGTCGGAGTTCCTCACCATGTCCGGGTCCAAGTTCTCCTCCTCGCGGGGCGTGGTGATCTACGTCCGCGACTTCCTGGCGGAGTTCGGCCCCGACTCGCTGCGGTACTTCATCTCGGTGGCCGGCCCGGAGAACCAGGACACCGACTTCACCTGGGACGAGTTCGTGCGACGCACCAACGCCGAGCTCGTGGGCGGCTGGGGCAACCTGGTCAACCGCACGGTGTCGATGGCGCACAAGAACTTCGGCGAGATCCCGCGCCCCGGCACCCTGACCGACCTCGACGCCGAACTCCTGCGTGACGCGGAGTCCGCGTTCGCCACGGTCGGCGGCCACCTCGAGCGCTCCCGCTTCAAGGCCGGTGCCACCGAGGCGATGCGGATCGTCGGCGCCGCGAACCGCTACATCGCCGCGACCGAGCCGTGGAAGCTGGCCAAGGAGCCGGACCAGCGCGAGCGCCTGGGCACCGTGCTGCACACCGCCCTGCAGGTGGTCTCCGACGCCAACACCCTGCTCACCCCGTACCTGCCGTCGGCCGCGCAGCAGATCCACGGCGCGATCGGCGGGCAGGGCGTGTGGGCCGCGTCGCCGCAGGTCCACGAGGTGATCGACGACATGCCGGTGGACCTGGTCGGGACGGGCCTGCCCGAGGCCGGGCGCAGTTACCCGGTGATCATGGGCGACTACGCCTCCGAGCAGGCCCGGTGGGCGCGCACCGAGCTCACCCCCGGGATCCCGCTGGCTAAGCCCAGCCCGCTGTTCGCCAAGGTCGACCCGGAACTCGCCGAGACCGGACCCGCCTGGGCGCCCATCCAGCCGGCGACGGCCCCACCGGCCACGCCCCCACCGGCCACG
>NZ_JAALED010000005.1:0-6790 GCF_014145155.1 Dietzia sp. B19
GTGCGCCCGACACGGGTGGCTCGCCCCGCTCCCACCCGAAGGGGCGAGCGCGATCCTGTACCACGAGACCTCCCGGGCGCCCGAGGTGGCGCGGTCGCAGGGCATCACCTCGGCCGACCTCCTCCGCGCGGGGATCGTGGACGTGGTGGTACCCGAGCGACCCGACGCGGCGGACGAGCCGGACGCCTTCTGCGACCGGCTGGCCGACGCCGTCGCCGCGGCTCTGGTCGAGGTCCGGAGGCGTCCCCCCGAGCGGAGGTACGCGGAGCGGATGTCCCGCTATCGGGACCTCGGCCTGGGACTAGAGTGAAGCGCGTCACAGGCCGTCGGCGCTGATCGGGGGCTTCACTCCCGCACGAGAGGGGCTCACCCGATGTCGGACTCCACGACCTCGTCGACCTACGCCGAGGCCCACCGGCTCTCGATCACCGATCCCGACGCCTTCTGGTTGGAGGCCGCCGGGGGGATCGACTGGACCACTCCCCCCACCACGGCTGTCGACGGCTCGCGGCCCCCGTTCTACCGGTGGTTCCCCGACGGTGAGCTCAACACGTCCCACAACTGCATCGACCGTCACGTCGAGGCGGGACGCGGGGATCAGGCCGCGTTCATCTACGACTCGGCGGTGACCGGGGTCAAGGAGACCATCACCTACTCCCAACTGCTCGCCCAGGTCGAGGCCTTCGCGGGCGCGCTCGCGGCCGAGGGAGTGGGCCGGGGGGACCGGGTCGTCATCTACATGCCGATGGTCCCGCGTGCCGCGGTCGCGATGCTCGCGTGCGCCCGGCTCGGTGCCGTGCACTCCGTGGTGTTCGGGGGGTTCGCCGCGCCGGAGCTGGCCATCCGGATCGACGACGCCCGGCCGAAGGTCGTGGTGACCTCGCCCGGCGGGATCGAGCCCACCCGCAAGGTCCCCTACTTCCCCATGGTCGCCAAGGCCCTGGAACTCACCCGGCACTCCCCGGGCGCCGTGATCGTGGCCAGCCGACCGGACCAGTTCCCGGACGAGACCTTCCCCGAGACACCGGGCACCACCTGGATCGACTGGGACCGTGCCGTCGAGGCCTCGGAACCGGCAGCACCGGTCCCCGTCAGGGCGACGGACCCGCTCTACATCCTGTACACCTCCGGGACCACGGGCCTGCCCAAGGGCGTGGTCCGCGACAACGGTGGCCACGCCGTGGCGCTGGCGTGGTCGATGTGGAACGTCTACGGGGTCCGCCCCGGGGAGGTGTGGTGGACGGCCTCGGATGTCGGCTGGGTGGTCGGACACTCCTACATCGTCTACGGGCCCCTACTGGTCGGCGCGACGTCCATCATCTACGAGGGCAAGCCCGTCGGCACCCCGGATGCCGGAGCGTTCTGGCGGGTGATCGCCGAGCACGGGGCCACCGCGCTGTTCACCGCGCCCACGGCCGTCCGCGCCATCCGCAAGGAGGACCCCGAGGGCGGCGAGATCGCCAAGTACGACCTGTCCGCCATGCGCACCCTGTTCTGTGCGGGCGAACGCCTGGACCCGGACACCTACCGGTGGGCCACGGAGAAACTGGGCAAGCCCGTGGTGGACAACTGGTGGCAGACCGAGACGGGCTGGCCCATCGCCTCGAATCTGCGCGGGCTCGAGCCGATGCCGATCAAGGCCGGGTCCCCGACGGTGCCCGTGCCCGGGTACGACCTGCACGTCCTGGACTCCCGGGGCAACCCCCTCCCCGCCGGGGAGGAGGGCAACCTGGCGATCCGGTTGCCGATGGCGCCGGGCACCCTGTCGGGCCTGTGGGACGACGACGAGAGGTTCATCTCCTCGTACATGTCCGTCTTCGACGGGTACTACTCGACCGGGGACGGCGGGTACGTCGACTCCGACGGGTACGTCTACGTGATGGGCCGGACCGACGACGTGATCAACGTCGCCGGACACCGCCTGTCGACGGGCTCCATGGAGGCCGTGATCGCCACCCATCCCGCCGTGGCCGAGGCCGCGGTCATCGGTGTGAAGGACGAGCTCAAGGGCCAGCGGCCGGTCGGATACGTGGTCCTCAAGTCGGGTGAGGTCCGCGACCCCGAGGAGTTGCGCGCCGAGTTGGTGGCGATGGTCCGCGAGGAGATCGGCGCGGTGGCCACCTTCCGCGACTGCACGGTCGTGCAGGGCCTGCCCAAGACCCGCTCGGGCAAGATCCTGCGCAAGACGATGCGGCAGATCGCGGACGGGCAGGAGAACGTCACCGTCCCGTCGACGATCGAGGACCCGGCCGTGCTCGACGCCCTCGCACCGTACCTCCGGCAGGAGGGGTAGTCGCCCGGACCGCCATCCGCGAGGGCGCGCCGGACGCCACCCGCGGTCGGGCGCGCGCGGGGCCCCGCACACGAGGACGCCCCGACTCCCGTGTGGGAGGTCGGGGCGTTCTCGAGTCGTCCGACGGGCCGGATCAGGCCTCGAGCAGGTCGATCACGAAGACCAGGGTCTTCCCTCCGAGCGGGTGCAGGGCCGCGGAGGTGCCGTAGGCCTTGTCCGGCGGGATGACCAGCTGGCGGCGACCGCCGACCTTCATGCCCGGGATCCCCTCCTGCCAACCCTGGATGAGGCCGTTGAGGGGGAACGTGATGGACTCGCCGCGGTCCCACGAGGAGTCGAACTGCTCGCCGGTCTCGTAGTCGACACCGACGTAGTGGACGGTGACGTTGCCGCCGGCCACCGCCTCGGCGCCGTCCCCCACCGTGAGGTCCTCGCTGACGAGGTCAGTGGGCGCGGGGCCCGTCGGCCTGTCGATCTCGGGCTTGTCCATGGTGTCTCCTCCTGGAGTCCGGTTCCCGGGCTCAGCGCTGGCTGATCGGGGTGAAACCCCGCTCGGCCGGGCCCGTGTAGACCTGGCGCGGGCGGTTGATCTTGGTGGACGGATCCTCGCGCATCTCGCGCCAGTGGGCGATCCATCCGGGCATCCGGCCGAGGGCGAACAGGACGGTGAACATCTCGGTGGGGAAACCCATCGCGCGGTAGATGAGGCCGGTGTAGAAGTCCACGTTCGGGTAGAGCTTGCGCTCGACGAAGTAGTCGTCGGCCAGTGCCGTCTCCTCGAGCTTGAGAGCGATCTCGAGGAGGGGGTCGTTGCTCTGGGACAGCAGCGCGTGGGCGTGCTTCTTGGCGATCTGGGCGCGCGGGTCGTAGCTCTTGTAGACGCGGTGACCGAATCCCATGAGCTTGACGCCGTCGACCTTGTTCTTGACACGGTCCATGTAGTCGGTCGCGTCCCCGCCCTCCGACTCGATCCGCTCGAGCATCTCGAGCACGGCCTGGTTGGCGCCACCGTGCAGCGGTCCGTACAGGGCGTTGATGCCGCCGGTGATCGAGGCGTACAGCGGCGCCTCCGAGGATCCGACCATGCGGACGGTCGAGGTGGAGCAGTTCTGCTCGTGGTCCGCGTGGAGCACCAGCAGCATGTCCAGGGCGTCGGCGACCTCGTCGGTGACCTCGTAGTCCGGCCCGAAGGTCATGCGCAGGAAGTTGCGGACGTACCCGAGCGAGGGATCCGGGTCGAGGGCGTCGTGACCGGAGCGGATGCGCTCGATGGCGGCGGCGAGCGTCGGGCCACGGCCCAGCAGCCGGGCGGTGGCCAGGTCGACGGCCTTGGGGTCGTCGATGTCCAGGTCGTCCCCGTGCGTGCCGAACAGGCTCACGCCGGCGGAGAAGACGGGCATCGGGTGGGTGTCGCGCGGGAACGCCTGCAGCAACGGCATCATCTGGCCGGGCAGCGCGGTCTCCCCGAGCACCTTCTCGGTGAACTCGGCGAGCTGGGCCTCGGTGGGATCCTCACCGTAGATGAGCAGGTAGGAGACCTCGAGGAACGAGGCGTTGTCGGCGAGCTGGTCGATCGGGTACCCGCGGTGGCGGAGGATGCCCTCGTTGCCGTCGATGTAGGTGATCGAGGAGGTACACGCGGAGGTGTTGACGAACCCGACGTCCAGGGTGGTCATCCCCGTCTTGGCCAGCAGCGAACCCAGCTGCACCGCGTCGCTTCCGCAGGTCGCCTCCACCACATCGAGTTCGAGCTCACCGCCGGGGTAGGACAGTGTTGCATTGCGGTCCGAACCGTTCGAGCCTGCGGTCACGCGATTCCCTCTCCGACGACTGGTCCCGGCGGCCATGTCCCGCCACGAATGTGCTGTGCCACACCCTACCGTGACGGTCGCCGTCACTTCGAAGCGTGCACCGGTCCGCTCCCCCCGGGCCCCGTCCACCGGGCGGCGTCGGGGCGTCGGCGGGCGTCAGGGCTGCAGTCGCCGGACCGTCCACCCCCCGTCACCCCGGAGGCACTCGACCCGGTCGTGGAACCGGTCCCGGCCCCCCTGCCAGAACTCGACGCGGTCCGGGCGGAGGCGGTACCCACCCCACCTGTCGGGCATCGGGATCTCCTCGACGTCCGCCAGGCGCTTCTCCGCGATCGCGTAGAGCGAGGTCAACTCCTCGACGGACTCCACCGGCTGCGACTGCTCGGACGCCCAGGCCGCCACCTGGGACCCCCTGGGGCGCGTACGCCAGTAGGCGAGGCAGTCCGCCCGGTCCAGCGGTCGGCACTCGCCCTCCACGTGGACCTGCCGTTCCACCACCAACCACGGGAACGTGGCCGACGCGTAGCCGGACTGCGCCAACTGCGCGCCCTTGCGCGAACTCGTCGTCGTGAAGAAGGTCAGACCCCGCTCGTCCGCCCCCTTGCACAGCACCGTCCGGGTCGACGGCCGGCGGTCGGCACCGACGGTGCCGAGCACCATGGCGTTGGGCTCGCGCACCCCCCGGCGCCCGGCCTCGTCCAGCCACGAGGCGAAGAGCGCGACCCAGTCGTCGTGCAGATCGCCCACGTCCAGGCTCGCGTTCAGGCCGTAGCCGACCCGCATCGTGTCGAAGTCGGCCGGTTCGAGTGCGGGATCCTCCATGACCCAGACGCTACTCCGGGCCCGACGCGCCCCCGACTAGGATGGAGCCGATTCGGAAATCCCACCACAAGGAACGGCACCCCAAGAGCATGAGCGATCAGCTGCCCACCATCCCCGCCGACCTCAAGCCCGCGGACGGGCGGTTCGGCTGCGGCCCGTCCAAGGTCCGCCCCGAGCAGATCGAGGCCGTCTCCGCCGCCGCCACCTCGGTGATGGGCACCAGCCACCGCCAGGCGCCGGTGAAGGACGTCGTCGGCCGGGTCCGCGAGGGACTGTCCTCCCTGTTCTCCCTCCCCGACGGCTACGAGGTCGTGGTGGGCAACGGTGGCACCACCGCGTTCTGGGACGCCGCGGCGTTCGGCCTGGTCCGCGAGAAGTCCCTCCACCTGACCTACGGCGAGTTCTCCTCCAAGTTCGCCAAGGTCACCGGCGGCGCGCCCTTCCTCGCCGACCCGATCGTCATCTCCGCCGAGCCCGGGTCGGCTCCCGAGCCCACCTCGGACCCGTCCGTGGACCTCATCGGCTGGGCGCACAACGAGACCTCCACCGGTGTGATGGTCCCCGTGACCCGCCCGGCGGGCTCGGAGAACGCACTCGTCGCCATCGACGCCACCTCCGGAGCCGGCGGGTTGCCCGTCGACATCTCCGACGCCGACGTGTACTACTTCGCGCCGCAGAAGTGCTTCGCCTCCGACGGCGGCCTCTGGGTGTCCATCATGAGCCCGGCCGCCCTCGAGCGCGTGGCCGAGATCGCGGCCACCGACCGCTGGTGCCCGGACTTCCTGTCCCTGCCCACCGCGGTGGACAACTCCTCGAAGAACCAGACGTACAACACCCCGGCCGTGGCCACGCTGCTGATGTTCGCCGACCAGATCGAGTGGATGAACACCCAGGGCGGTCTGGACTGGTGCGTCGAGCGGACCCGGGACTCGTCCTCCCGCCTGTACGACTGGGCCGAGGCCAGCGAGTACGCCACGCCGTTCGTCACCGAGCCCGCCCACCGCTCGCAGGTCGTCGGCACCATCGACCTCGACGAGAGCATCGACGCCGCGAAGGTGGCCAAGACCCTGCGCGCCGGCGGCATCCTCGACACCGAGCCGTACCGCAAGCTCGGCCGCAACCAGCTCCGCATCGGGATGTTCCCGGCGATCGACCCCGAGGACGTCTCGCGGTTGACCCGGTGCATCGACCACGTGGTGGGGCAGCTCGGCTGACCCTCGGGCCGCGCACCCTTCCGGGCGCCCGCCCACGGTTTTTCCGCAGCCCACCCGGCCCGTCACCGCGCCGGGTGGGCTGCGCTGACCTACCATGGGGGGAACGCCCAGGACCCGGGCACGCGCCGTTCGAGCCGCCCACGGGCCCACGAGGAGTCGAGGAGGCGGTATGCGGAAGCTGAGGATCATCGGGGTGGACGCCGACTCGTCCGTGGTCGAATGTGAGCTCCCGGACTCGGGCGAGACGCTGGCCCTCCCCCTCGACGACAGGTTCCGGGCCGCCGCGCGGGGGGAGTCCCTGCCCACGGAGGAGTCCCGGCGGGTGCCCGTGACGGGCACGTTGCGCCCACGCGAGATCCAGGATCGTATCCGCCACGGCGCCTCCCCCGAGGACGTCGCCGCCGACGCCGGCGTCCCGATGTCCCGGATCGAGGGTTTCGCCGTCCCCGTGCTGCTCGAGCGCGCGAACGCCGCCGATCTCGCCCGGGCGTCCCACCCGGTCCTTCCGGACGGGCCCGCACTCGACACGCTCGCCGACCGGGTCGAGTCCGCACTCGATCATCGTGGGGTGGACCCGGACGTCGTCGCGTGGGACGCCTGGCGCGACCGCTCGGGCGGGTGGATCGTGCGGACCTCCTGGCCCGCCGGCC
>NZ_JAALED010000544.1:0-1498 GCF_014145155.1 Dietzia sp. B19
AAGACCTCCAGCAGCCACAGACCGACAGGCAGGAAGATGGCCTCGGAGATCCCCACCGCGAGGCCGATCAGCGAGGTGGCGCGGCCGAGCATCCCGGGTGGCGCGAGCTCGGCGACCAGTGCGGAGCCGGCGACCGTCATCATGCCGAAGCCCGCCCCACGCACACCGCTGACCGCCAGCACCGCGAACGGCCCGTCGAACAGGGCGAGCAGCCCCGAGGGCAGGCCGAGGAGCGCGCTGCCGATCGCGAGCACCCAACGGTAGCCGATCGCCGCGGTGATCCTCGGGGTGAGCAGTTGGACCAGCACGGTGACCGTCATGAACACACCGGTGGTCGCACCGGCGACCAGCTCGCTGCCCCCGCCCCGGACCACGGCGAGGGGCACCACGGGCAGGAGCAGCGAGAAGCCACCGAAGGCGAGGAGCACCAGGACGAACGCCGCCGGCACACCGGGGGTCCGGGACAGCTGTGCGAACGCGCCCGGCTTCGTGACCCCCGCGGTCACTTCGCCATCACAGAGCGCCCTTGGTCGAGGGGATCCCGCTGATCCGCGGATCCGGCTCGACCGCGGCGCGCAGCGCCCGGGCGACGGCCTTGTACTCCGCCTCGGTGATGTGGTGGGGGTCGCGCCCGTAGTGCACGCGGACGTGCAGCGCGATGCGGGCGTGCGACGCGAGGGTCTCGAACACGTGCCGGTTGAGCACGGTGCCGTACGGCGCGCTGTCGTGGCCCACGACGACGTAGCCGATCATGACGTCGGGCTCCCCCGTGTGGACGCAGTACGGGCGCCCGGAGACGTCGACGACCGCCTCGGCGAGCGTCTCGTCCATCGGGATCGAGCACTGACCGAAGCGGCGGATGCCCCGCTTGTCGCCCAGTGCCTTCCCGAGCGCCTGGCCCAGAACGATGGCGGTGTCCTCGACGGTGTGGTGCGCCTCGATCTCGACGTCGCCCGTCGCGCGGACCGTGAGGTCGAACGCTCCGTGCTGGCCGAACGCGGTGAGCATGTGATCGAAGAACGGGACGCCGGTGGCGATCTCCGTCCGGCCGGTGCCGTCGAGGTCGATCTCGACGACGATCGACGACTCCCTGGTGGTGCGCTCGACGCGACCGACGCGTCCGCCCTGCTCGCTCATCGTCTCTCCCTCGTCGTGGTGATCTCTGTTCCCGCCAACTCGGCGCTCACCTGCAGCAGCCGGTCGTTCTCGCTCTCCAGCCCGATGGTCGCACGAAGACGGCCGGGGATGCCCACGTCGCGGATGAGCACGCCCGCGTCGAGGTAGCGCCGCCACGCGCGGGGCGCGTCCACGAAGGGCCCGTAGAGCACGAAGTTGGCCTCGCTGGGCAGCACGTCGTAGCCGAGCGACTCGAGCCCCGCGGTGACGCGCTTGCGCTCCTCGGCCAGCAGGGCGACCGACGCCAGGGTCTCCTCGGCGTGACGCAGCGCGGCCGCGGCGGCGGCCTGCGCGATCACCGACAGGTGGTACGGCAGGGGGA
>NZ_JAALED010000544.1:1549-4717 GCF_014145155.1 Dietzia sp. B19
GAGGGGTCGGCCGCGAAGTAGCCGAGCCGCCCGCCGGCGAACGCGAAGGCCTTGCTCATGGTCCGCGAGACGACCAGCTTCGCCGGGAACTCGGCCAGCAGCGTGCACGCGCTCGGCGACGGGGAGAACTCCGCGTACGCCTCGTCGACCACGACGATCCCCGGTGCCGCGTCGATCAGCCGCCGCAGGTCGTCCAGCTCGATCACGTGGCCCGTCGGATTGTTGGGCGTGGTGAGGAAGACGACGTCGGGGCGGTGCCCGGCGATCGCCGCCAGCGCGGCCTCGACGTCGATCGCCAGGTCCGCGCCCCGGTCGACCGGGATCCACTCGGTGTCCGTGCCCGCGGCGAGGATCGGGTGCATGGAGTAGCTGGGGACGAATCCCATCGCACTGCGACCGGGTCCGCCGAAGGCCTGCAGCAACTGCTGGAGGATCTCGTTGGAGCCGTTGGCCGCCCACACCATGTCCACGTCCAGCTCCACCCCGGTCTGCCGCGTGAGGTAGGCGGCGAGGTCGGTGCGCAGGTCGACGGCGTCCCGGTCCGGGTAGCGGTTGAGGTCGGCCGCCGCCGCGGAGACCGCGGCGGCGATGTCGGCGACCAGCGCCGCACTGGGCGGGTGCGGGTTCTCGTTGGTGTTGAGCTGCACCGGCACCTCGAGTTGCGGGGCTCCGTAGGCGCTCTTGCCGCGCAGGTTCTCGCGCAGTGGCAGCGCGTCCAGGCCGACTCCGGGCCGGGGGGTGTCGGTCACTGGTCCTCCTCCTCGGCGGTGAGGTCCTCGAAGCGGGCCCGGACGGCCTCGCCGTGGGCCGGGAGACCCTCGGCGTCGGCGAGCGCGACGACGGTCGGGGCGATCTCCTTGAGCGCCGCGCGGTCGTAGTCGATGACGTGGATACCGCGCAGGAAGGTCTGCACACTCAGCCCGGACGAGTGACGGGCGGTGCCCGACGTGGGCAGGACGTGGTTCGAGCCCGCCGCGTAGTCGCCGAGCGGGACCGGGGAGTAGGCGCCCACGAAGATCGCCCCGGCGTTGCGTACCCGGGCGGCATCGGCGGCGGAGTCGCGGGTCTGCACCTCCAGGTGCTCGGCCGCGTACGCGTCCACCACGCGCAGGCCGGCGTCGATGTCGTCCACCAGGACGATGCCCGACTGCGGGCCCTCGAGCGCGTCGCGCACGCGGCCCGAGTTGAGGGTGACGGTGTAGCGGGCCTCGACCTCCCGCGCGACGGCGTCGGCGAGCTGCTCGGAATCGGTGACCAGAACGCTCGCCGCATTGGGGTCGTGCTCGGCCTGGCTGATGAGGTCGTAGGCGATGTGGACCGGGTCGGCCGTGTGGTCGGCCAGGACGGCGATCTCCGTGGGACCGGCCTCCGAATCGATCCCCACGACGCTGCGGCACAGTCGCTTGGCGGCGGTGACGTAGACGTTGCCGGGGCCGGTGACCATGTCGACGGGCTCGAGCTCGCGTCCGTCGGTGTCCTCGCCGCCGTGGGCGAGAAGGGCCACGGCCTGGGCGCCTCCGACGGCCCAGACCTCGTCGACCCCGAGCAGAGCACACGCGCCGAGGATGGTGGGGTGGGGCCAGCCACCGGAGTCGGCCTGGGGCGGGGAGGCCACCACGAGTGAACCGACCCCAGCGACCTGTGCCGGCACGACGTTCATGATGACGCTCGACGGGTACACGGCCTTGCCGCCGGGAACGTAGAGGCCCACCCGCTCGACGGGAACCCACTTCTCGGTGACGAAGCCGCCGGCGGCGACCTCGGTCACGGTGTCCGAGCGCCGCTGTGCGGAGTGGACGATCCTCGCGCGGCGGATGGCCTCGACCAGGGCCGCGCGCACGTCAGGGTCGAGGGCCTCGCCGGCCTCGGTGATGACCTCGGCGGGGACCCGCACCGAGGTGGGCCGCACCCGGTCGAACTTCTCGCCGTAGTCGAGCGCGGCGGAGGCCCCGTGCTCCCGGATCGCCTCGACCACCGGGCGGACGGTGTCGACGACGGAGTCGACGTCGGCGGCGCCTCGCGGGAGTGTGCGACGCAGCTCGGCGGTACCGAGGGTGCGACCGCGCAGGTCGATGCGGGAGAGCATGGTGTGGCCTTTCCTTTGATCACGGGACGTCGAGCAACCGGCCGACGGCCGCGAACCAGTCTAGGTGCGCCCGGGCCCGGGCCTGTCCCATGCCACCCTCGCGGGTGTTGTGGACCCGGTCGGGCGCACCCTCCGGCCGCTCACGCGCAGCAGGCGCCACCCCCGGAGTCGGCGCCGGCCTCGTCGTCGTCGTTCCTGTTGCTGTCACCCGCTACCGGCGACGTCCCGAACGTCTCCGAGTCGGACAGGACCGTGTAGATCTCCCACCGCTCGCCTCCCGGGCCGGTGACCCACACCTTGTCCTGGGTGGCGAAGCAGCAGGTCGTGCCGATCTCCTCGTCGGTGAACAGGCCGGCGTCGGTCAGTCGCGCGATCTCGCCGTGGACCTGCTCGCTGGACTCGACCTCGACGCCCAGGTGGTTGAGCGAGCCTCCCTGGCCCGGGTTCTCGAGCAGGACCAGCTTGAGGGGCGGCTGCTCCACCACGAAGTTGGCGTAGCCGGGCTTGCGCTTGGCGGGCTCGACGCGCAGCAGCGTCGAGTAGAACCGGACGGCCTCGTCGACGTCGTCGACATTGAGGGCGAGTTGCACACGGGACATGGTCGGAACCTCCACCTCTGAGATGAATATCGAATTTGTTGCACCGCCCAGAGAACCAGCCTTTTCGATATTCGTCAAGAACCCGCGCTACACTCGCGGACATGCCCAAGGCCCTGCCCCTCCTCGACGTCAGCTCGCCGGTCTGCTGCGCGCCCGTATCGGCGGGGCCGATCGGCCACGAGGACGCCGTGGAGATCGCGCTGCGTCTCAAGGCCCTCGCCGACCCGGTCCGGATCCGGCTGCTGTCACTCCTGCTCACCAGTGACGACGGCGAGGTCCGCACAGGAGATCTGGCCGCCGCGACCGGCGTCGCGGAGTCGACCACCTCCCATCACCTGGGCCGGCTCCGCGAGGCCGGGATGATCGAGTCGGAGCGGCGCGGGATGAGCGTGTTCCACCGTGCCCGGGGGTCCGCGATCGACGCCCTGCGTGCCGCGCTCGACCCGAACTGCTGCACCTAGTGGGTATCTCCGTTAGTGCGTC
>NZ_JAALED010000545.1:0-377 GCF_014145155.1 Dietzia sp. B19
TTTGTCACCAACACCAGCGCCGGGCAGCTGCAGTTCCTTGAAGCGAGGCATCGGGCTCACGCCCGGGTCGAGGACCGGATCCGACACGCCAAAGACACCGGGCTCGGCCGGCTCCCCTCACGCGAGTTCGCGCTCAACCAGGCCTGGCTGGTGGCAGTGATGATCGCCGCAGATCTGGTGGCGTGGACGCGGATGCTGGCCTGTACCGGCGAGGCCGCAGTCCTCGCCTTGTGCGAGCCCAAAGCCTTGCGCTACCGCTTCCTGCACGTCGCAGCCCGGCTGACCCGTAGCGGCCGACGGCGAAAAGTGAAGATCCCGGAAACGTGGCCCTGGGCCGTCGCGATCGTCGCCGTGTTCAACACGATCGCCGCGATCCC
>NZ_JAALED010000545.1:559-1581 GCF_014145155.1 Dietzia sp. B19
ACCGGTCCATTGTAGGACTACTCTGACTCTCCGGCAGACCGATAGCACGGGTCGACGCCGGTTCAAGGACGAAGGTCCGGTAAACAGGGATTTGTCGAATAGCCCATGATTGTTCAACCACTTTCTCGCGAGACGCCATTCAACTATTGGCCAGACGCTTCAGCCGGTATTCCGCGGCCTAGTGCGCGGTAGGTCCAACCGGCCGCGCGCCAGGCGTCGGCGGGCATGCAGTTGCGGCCGTCCAGCATGATCCGCCCGCGCGCCACCGCCGTCACGGCCGCCGGGTCCAACTCGAGGAACTCGGCCCACTCGGTGGCCACCAGGACCACGTCCGCCCCCTCACACGCCTGCAGCGCCGACCCCGCATACGCCAACGTCGGGAACATCGCCCGTGCGTTCTCCAGCGCCTGTGGGTCGTACACCACCGCCTGCGCACCCTTCAGCGAGAGCATCCCCGCCACATTGAGCGCCGGCGAGTCCCGTACATCATCAGAGTTCGGCTTGAACGCCGCCCCCAACACCGCGATCGTCTTACCGATCAACATCCCCCCACACGCCTCGGTCGCCAGATCCACCATCCGCTCCCGACGCCGCATGTTGATCGAATCCACCTCACGCAGGAACGACATCGCCTGATCGGCACCCAACTCCCCCGCCCGCGCCATGAACGCCCGGATGTCCTTGGGCAGACACCCACCACCGAAACCAAGCCCCGCGTTGAGGAACCGGCGGCCGATCCGCGCATCCATCCCGATCGCATCCGCCAACACCGTCACATCCGCACCCGCCGCCTCACACACCTCCGACACCGCGTTGATGAAGCTGATCTTGGTCGCCAGGAACGCGTTCGCGCTGACCTTGACCAACTCGGCGGTCGCCAGGTCCGTCACGATCACCGGACACGGGTCCGAGTCCAGGATCGGCGCGTACGCCCCGCGCACCACCTCCTCGACCGGCCCGCCCGGCTCACGCACCCCGATCACGATCCGATCCGGCGTGAGCGTGTCGGCCACCGCGAAACC
>NZ_JAALED010000545.1:1591-1711 GCF_014145155.1 Dietzia sp. B19
GCACCCCCCACCGAAGCCCAGACCGGCACCCAGGAAGCGCCGACCGATCCGCGGATCCATCCCGATCGCGTCCGCCAACACCGTCACATCCGCGCCCGCCGCCTCACACACCTCCGACAC
>NZ_JAALED010000545.1:1721-2490 GCF_014145155.1 Dietzia sp. B19
AAAGCTGATCTTGGTGGCCAGGAACGCGTTCGCGCTCACCTTCACCAACTCGGCCGTCGCGAGATCCGTCACGATCACCGGACACCCGTGACCGCCCAGGATCGGCTCATACGCCCGCCGCACCTCCTCCTCAGCCCACCCCCCCGGCTCACGCACTCCCACCACGATCCGGTCCGGGGTGAGCGTGTCGGCCACCGCGAAACCCTCCCGCAGAAACTCCGGATTCCACACCACCTCCGCCCGCACACCGCCGCGCACCCCCGCATCGGCGATCTCCTGCAACCGCGCCGCCGTCCCCACCGGCACCGTCGATTTACCGACCACCACCGCATCTGACCCAATGAGCGGCGCCAACCGGGCCACCACGTCCTCCACGAACGAGGTGTCGGCCGCGAACTCGCCCTTGCGCTGCGGGGTGCCGACACCGATGAAGTGCAGGTCCGCGAACTCCGCGGCCTCGGCGTAGTCCGTGGTGAACCGCACCCGACCGGCCTCCACCTGCCGCGCCAGAATCTCCGGCAACCCCGGCTCGTAGAACGGCACCTCACCGGCCCGCAGGCGCTCGATCTTCGCCTCGTCCACATCCACACCCAGCACCTCGTGACCCAACTCGGCCATACAGGCGGCATGGGTGGTCCCCAGGTACCCGGTCCCGAACACGGTCATGCGCATAGCGCAGTTCTACCGTCCCCGGACGACCTCCCGGGAACACCGGGGTGAACGCGGGACGAGCGTAGTGTGGCCGGGCCCGGGTCGCCGACGGGCCCGG
>NZ_JAALED010000545.1:2500-39799 GCF_014145155.1 Dietzia sp. B19
TTCGATCTTCGCCTCGTCGACATCCACCCCCAACACCTCATGACCCAACTCGGCCATACAGGCCGCATGAGTGGCACCCAGATACCCCGTCCCGAACACGGTCATACGCATTTGCGATTCCTTCCAATATGCTGGTGAGTTCCTTCGAGATGCAGCCTGACCAAACAATCTGCAAACAAAGAGCGGATACGTTACCCCTATCAAATCGACCCACAAACCTCAATCAGACCTTAATGATTCGATGAACCCATGTGTTCGAACCAAACTCGCACAAAGCTCCACATCGTTAAGATCCATGTATTGCTATTTGCCGGTGACCGCCCAACGGTAAACCATGTAATAAACAATCGAACAAAAACACGTACCGATGAACCAGCCATAGGCGGCACCGACAATCCCGTAGCCCAATCCTCCTATCAGAACCGAAAGTGGATTTACGAGGGATGTCGTTATTCGAAGCTTCACAAGCAAACCGAACTCACGTTCCGCTCGAAGCATTATCGGCACGCCAGTGTACAACGGACGGGCAAGCAATTGCAGGGACAAAGGCAGAAGAATGATTGCAAGACCAGACCAAGACTCGCCGGATACGAATTTGCCAACCGAATCCGGAAGCAACAATAGTAATGAGCCGTACACCGACGCTATGGCCGAGAAGACAAGAACCCACAATCTCAGGGCACGCTGAGATCCTTCACCCCTACGTATTGAGTTAGACGCCCGAAGCGTCATCAAGGGAACCGCTGCGGAGACGAAAAGTCCATACCCGCCGAGTATTGTTAATCCCGCTCTGAAATGCCCAGCTGCAGCAACACCAACGCTTAGGCCAACTACTGGAGCTATCGAGTTGACGGAGGCGCTTCCAAGCAGACTGTCGAGCAAGAGTTGCACACCTTCCCTACGGAAGGAAATAATGAATCGAAATCCATTCGCAATGCTTGGAAGCGCTTTCTTTAGTGCCAAGCCAAAGATCAGGGACACGAGGGCTCCAGCTGCCCAGGCGAGTGTCATCGAAATATAGTCGCTTAAGCCAACTACGGCCAATGCAGCGGCTAGGCAGCACTGAACACCCAGCCATAGCACATCTATTCCAAGAGCTGTACCATACCTTTTAATCTTGAACAGCTCGTATCGCAGATTGTCCTGAACTAGGAGAATCGGGCACGAAATTGCAAAAGCGATAAGGAGGGCGGCTTCTTGCTCAAAGATTGCGGCAAGTAGCGCGAACATTGTCGCCAATACGGTACCAACAATAAACGAGGAACCAGATGCGCCTTCACGGAGATCTTCTCTGCCCTCATCCAACCCAATCAATACAGGAGTGCTAGATATCGACCGGTTAACGTTAAGTCCGATGACAATTAAAGCGTAAGCAATTCCCCATACGCCGAGTTCTGCTGGTGTCGAGTTTCGAGCCACCAATATTGCGAGTACCAGATTGGTGCCAGTGTTGGCGAACTGACTAGCAACGCTCAGAATGCCCCGTGGCACGATTGATCAGTTATCTTTCAAAGTGGGCTTGAAGGGCTTCATAGGCTCGCTGCGCTTGATCTCGTTCAATAGTGAACTCTTCCGTAGACTTCTCGATGAGTTGACTTGCTGGAGTTCGCGAGTCTGACGGTCGAGCAGTAGACTTTTCTGGTAGGTTCCCGCCGTGACGCCTTCGACCATCGGCTTCCACCATTGCTCGAATCTGCGCTTCGCCAGAAGGCGTCTTTTGATAGATCGAGAAGCTTGTACCAAATCTCTCGTTAAGTCGGCCGACTTGCCCACCAAAGTCACTGAGAATCGACTCAAAACTCGAAATTTGGACGGATTCGGCTACCTTTAACACGGTTGAATGAAATCGAGCATAGGCTCGGTAGCAATTCCTCAGCGGAACGCCATCCATAAACTGATGAAGTGAAGCCACCGTTGCGTCCGGCTCTCTAACTAGGACGATAGCAGGGAGGCCGAGTTTTGCCCCCTCTGCAACTAGGGCAGCGGAGTGCGCGTGGCCGGCGAGCCGAACGCCCGGGCCCAAAGAGTACTCAGCGGCATATTTGGCATAGGTATTGGCGGACCTCGGAAATCCCTCTATTATCAGATTCGTTTCGGCCACTATTCTCTGCCCACGAAAGGCGGGACGGGATTTCAAATAGAGGTCGCCTAAAATTAGGGAATCTAACAAAGTTCGATTGATCTCGAATCGAATACTCCAAGGCACCGTACTTCGCACGAACTTGGTAACTGGTGTCAATTTAATTCCGCTCCGTCTGCAAGTCTCGGAAAGAGAGTCCGCGCAATAATGGCCAAATCTGAAAATAGTGACCATTCACGCACGTAGTTCGCGTTGAGTTCGACTTTTTTTGGCCAAACTACTTCCCTATTGAATTTCTCTTTGTTCGGGACGGTGGATAAGAGCTGTTCCTCGTTACGGAAGTACAATGCCGCTGGCCCTGTAATGCCCGGCCGAACAGACAGGACTATTCGATCATCTCCCACCAACTCATCGGCCCAACCTGGCACGTCTGGGCGCGGTCCGACAATGCTCATTCTGCCTAAAGCTACGTCCCACAATTGAATGAGCTCGTCTACCTTTGTACGACGAAGTATTGAGCCAAGCCGAGTAATTCGCGGATCAGAACTAGAAGTGACTGTCGTAGTGAGAGTTTTTGATGACTTCATAGACCGGATTTTGTGTATCGTGAACGGTTTTCCTTCGGATCCGATCCTGACCTGAGAGAATATTCCGAATTCTCTCGTGTCAAAAGTAGCTAGGACAACCGCGGCTAATGTTATTGGAAACGTGAGAATCATTCCTGGCACCGACACCGAGAGGTCAAACGCTCGTTTCAATGCCGCTTGCCGGCGGCTGAGGCCTCGTGGAACTCCGGGGTACCGACTGTTAGACATAGCCAAGCTTCTCCAAGGTCCTCTGAGCGATCCCGTCGAGGCGGGCGGCGGCTTCCGAGCCAAGCTCCTCACGCCCCTTGCCCACGCTCCCCTTAGAAACTGACCCAACAGCGCGTTGAGGTGGTGAATCAGGCTTGCCGAGGAACTGCACAATTCTCTGCAGCTCTCGATACGGGTCGTGAACGAACTTCTCATACCCGACTTCGAGTACCTGCTCATCGGGTATGTCCTTGAGATCACGGACGGTGTGCTCCACGCAGCGCTGCCACTGGATTATCGATATCTCATCCAACGGGTGCTCGACCTGGAGTTCTCGAAAGTCCGCAGGACGGGGCCCCCACCAGGTGGCAACCTTGTGACGGGCATCGTCTCTACGAGTATCGCCAGCGCGCCGCTGCCGCACCTTCTTGGCCCCGAATTCGTACAGGTGTCGGGGCAGATCGCGCGCCGGAACCCACCGAACCTTCTTGAGGGTGTACCGCAGATTGAAAGGTGCATTCCATCGCTTCATTGCGGAGGGCGCAGCATCTACCCCGTCGCGGCGGATGAAGATGAACTTGGCGTCGGGGAACACTGTTGCTGCAAACGCGACTCGAAGCGAGGTGGCGCAGGTCTTCTCCACCACCGTATGGGCGCCGTGTTTCCGCCCGAGTTTCTGAAACTGATCACGCAGGTAGCGGACCACTTCGGGCCTCGCGTGGACAGGTGTGAGCTCGTCATGTGGCACGTCCAGGTTGCCGTGCTTCCACATGAGGTTGATCTCGTCGCACGGCCACGTGCTGAAGCCATCGAGCGACGTCAGAACGTCGCGAAGCATGTTGGTACCTGAACGCGGAGCTCCAACGATTATCACCACGTCGCTCGTGCTATCCGCCGACCTCTCGCGGGTCGGCGCCTCTGCCAGTTGCGCCCATCGATCGAGCATCTCGCCCTCGTCAAAAGCCTCGCGCGCATGATCGGCTATTGCGGCCCGCCATCCTTCAGTCCGGTCACGCTCCCATTGCGCGCGAGCGTTCTGGATCGCGGCTGCCATCGCCTCAGCGTCGCCAGTCTCAACCGTCAGGCCAAGGCCCTCGTCCCGAACAGATCTGGCAAGCTCGCTGTCCTGCTCGCAAGCGACAAGGAGAGGAAGCCCCTCCACTGCATACGTGGCTGTCTTGCTTGGATAGGCGAACTTGACCACCTCGGGAGCCAGAGACACTAGTCCCAGGTGGGCTGTACGCATGAGCGCTCGGGCGGCGGCGGGCGAGCCGTGCGGCAAGAACCGAACGGCTACATCTGGCCGCTGCTCGACCCCTGCCGCCGCAGTCGCTAGCTCGTGCTTTGCCTTTCCCTCCCCCATGAACACCATTTCGATCGGCGATCCGGACGGGAGCAGTCGCAAGGCATCGACTACGGACTCAAGCCCTTGGTAGCGACCCAGATTGCCCGTAAAGACGATGCGGAGTGTTCCCTCAGACGGATCCGCAAGTGGAGAAGGTTCCTCACCTGAGAAGTCCGGTAGGGCGAAGTTGTTGAGGATCTCGATTTTGGACGCCAACGAAGGATCGCGCGCGGTCACGGCCGCGCGCATGTCCTGCGAAAGTACAACGATTCGCGAGGCCCGGCGCATCGTCGAACGGTCCATGGCAGCCAACAGATTGTAGGCGACCGGATTCGCGAACTCACCCGATAGTCGGCCGATCTCCGGATGCAGGTCCATGCAGTGGTACACGAACGACGATCCGCGGCACTTTGCCGCGATGGATACTGCAAAGCCCAAAGTGACCTGCGGCGCCGTGGAGCACATCACCACGTCCCGTCGGGGACCGAACAAGATCCGTGCGGCCACCTGAACCGGAAACACCACGAGGTTCAATAGCTGCCCGGGTAGGCGGCCACTCTCCGAAACCACCGGAACGCGAGAGACAGCAAGCTGGTCCACCATTTCCGATCGAGGCCTAGGCCCCACGCCTTGTGCTGAGGTGTACGACGGTTGGGCGGTCAGGATCTCGACTTGGTGGCCGTCAGCCACCCACCGGCCACCGATTAGGCGGAGAAAGGACGCGTACGGCGGAGTGTCCGGCCAGAAATAGCGGTGAACCGCGAGAACGCGCATGTGAGTCATCGAGCGTTCACGATCGGCGTCGACGGATTGGCGTGCGCTTCCATCCATCGACGGGCAGCCTCGTGCTCATCGAAGCACGCCAACTCAGCTGGTGTCAGATCGATTGGAGGAACTCGAACCTGCGACAGGGCCTCGTGCTTCTTTCCCGCAATCGGAACCTCGGTCTCGTCAAACAGCTCCTCTGCGGCCTTTTCGTTCGCGCGCAATCCGGTGTACACGATCTCAATGTCCCTGCCTGACTGCTGAATCAGAGTCCTTGCGACGTCCGCGATCCTCACCGGCTCGCCCATATCCAGCACCAAGGTGTCGCCCGAGTCGCCCACGACCGCAGCCTGAAGAACTAGTTGGCATGCCTCGGGGATGGTCATGAAGTACCGATTCACCTCGGGATCCGTCACCGTCACCGGCCCCCCGTCCTTGATCTGCTTCTCGAATACCGTGAGTACCGACCCTCGAGACCCGAGCACGTTCCCGAATCGCACCGAGGCGTACTTCGCGTTGTGCGCAGTGGCCGCACGGGCAGCGGTCAACCGCTCCGCAATCCGTTTGCTCGTCCCCAACGACGTCGACGGGCTCGCTGCCTTATCGGTCGAGATGTTGACAAAGGTCTCGACCCCGCTCGCCTCTGCAGCGTCTAGAAGGTTGAGGGTGCCCAGGACGTTGGTCTTGAGAGCCTCAAGCGGATAGTGCTCTAGAAGCGGCATATGTTTGAGCGCTGCTGCGTGGAACACGATCTGCGGTCTGCGTTTAGCAAAGATCTCGAGAACTGCCTCGCGATCCCGGATTGAGGCGAGAATCGTGTCCTCGCCATCGAGCATCGCCTGGTCCTGGATGGAGAGCTGGACTGAATGCAGACCGGATTCGTCCCGGTCGAGCATCATTAACTCCCCGGGCCGGAACCGCACCAGCTGACGGCACAGCTCGGACCCAATCGAGCCGCCCGCGCCGGTCACGAGGACCCGCTTTCCGCGTATGTACTCGGCGATCTGAGTCTGATTGAGCCGTGCCGGCGACCTACCGAGCAGGTCGGTGACGTTGATGCCGCGAAGCTCGTCGGCGGCTACCCGCGCCTTCATCATGGAATCGATCGGCGGCAGCACGAGGACGTGGAGCCCAGCTTGTTCTGCACGGTCACGGACGTCTATGAGCTCTTCTCCGGGCAAGCTGGGCACAGCTATCAGGAGCGTTCCAGCCCCGAGCTTGTGCGCAAAGTGGGCAATGTGCTCCCGTGTGCCTCGGACCCTGATGCCGTCCACCACGAGGCCCTGTTTGGCCGGATCGTCATCCAGAATGGCCACCGGGCGAAACTTGGACACGGGGGAACGACGGAGCTGTCCCACCAGCTGCCGGCCCCCGTCACCGGCTCCGAACACCACAACAGGCTCGGCCCCTGCTGCAACCCCGGCGCCGAAGAGTTCCTTGCGTCTCACCAGTGACCTCAGAACCAGGGCGGCGAGAATAGTGAACGCCCCCGCAACGAGCGGGGTGGATCGCGGAACTCCCTCATAGTCTCCACTTGCGATGTGTCCCGCGAACATCACGAGGGAGGCGCCGACGAACACCACGATTAGAACGGTGGTCTCCAGCAGACTCCCGGGAATGAAGCGCCCGCGGTAGAGACCAGCCAGCCACCCCGCAACCCAACTCAGAGCCACAACTCCGAGGAGCACCAGGTAAAACCGTGACATCCCGAGCGTCATGGCGAGCTGGCTAACCGAAAAGTCATAGCGCATCCACAGCGCGGCCATGAGCATGACCGCCCACAGAACTGCATCGATGGGCATCCACGGCGAGAAGGCAAAGCCGCCGGTTCCCCTCACCGAGTTTCTTGTGCCAATAAGACGAGCGCTGCGAGTCATATCCGGTCCTCAGTCAAGTCGCGCACGCAATCCATTGGGTAGAACATCACGCCTCCGGGGCAGATGTGGAGTTACCCGACGAGTAGTAGTACGAATCGTAATAGCCGCTCGACCCCTTCTTGGCGGGTTTGTTAGCAACCGTCACAATGCCCAGGAGCGTGGCGTCGGCCTTCTCCAAGTTGTCCACGGCTTGAGCGACCTGATCGCCCGTCGTGCGATGCGTGCGCACGACGAGCAGTGCCCCGTCAGCGATCCGAGCTAGCAAGGCGCCATCGGTCACGGGGAGTAGCGGCGGGGAGTCGATGATCACGTAGTCGTACGTGCCACGCAGGTCCTGGAGTAGTTTCCGTGCCATCTCCGAGGCGATGAGCTCCGAGGGGTTGGGGGGCAGCGGACCGCACGCCAGCAGGTCCACACCCTCGTGACGCGTTTCCTGCACCACGTCTGCGAACTCGGCCTGACCGGAGAGGATGTTGGTGAGTCCCACCTTGTCCGGCATGGACATGTAACTGACCACCAACGGCCGCCGCAGGTCTGCCTCGATCAAGAGGACGCGGTTCCCTGATTCGGCCAAAGCGAGCGAGAGGTTGATCGCGGTCTCGGACTTTCCCTCAGTCGCAACCGATGAGGTCAACACGATGACGCGCGGGGGGTTGTCCACGTGGAGGAACTGGAGATTTGTCCGCAGTCGCCTGAAAGACTCCGCCGCCGGGGAGTGCCCTTCACGGAAGGGCACAATATGCTCCGCTCCCCCCTCCTTGTCCTCACTCTTGCGGAACGGGATCGATCCCACAACTGGCTTGCCCGAGATCTCCTCGAGTTGTTCCTTGGACTTGACCCGGCGATCAAGAGCGTTGATAAGTAGGGACATCCCCACTCCCGCCAATAGGCCCAGGACTAGGCCGATCGCGACGTTCTGCTCGGTATTGGGGGCCACCGGTGAGGATGGGAGCGCGGGGGGGTTGACCACGGTGAGCTTGGCCAGCGCCGGGCCACCGCCATCCGGTATCTCTAAGCGGTTGATGGCTTCGGGAAGAACCTCCCCGTACCCCTGGGCGACCCGAAGTGCTCGATCAGGATCGGTATCAGTCACAGACACGTCCAGGAGGACTGTCCTGTTGCCTGCAGACGCGGTTGCTCCCCGGGCCACTGCCGCGGCACTCAGATCCACCCCTGAGGCGTCCACGACCTCCTGGGCGATGTCGGCACTCTTGACCAGCTCCGCGTATGACTGCACCCGCTGCTGTGCACCCAGCGAACCCTGGTACGCGGCTGCTGCGCTATCACCAGCGGAGACCGTGACGTAGAACTGGACCCTTGACTGGTAAGTGGGCGTCGTGAGCAAGCTCAACCCCAGTGCGAGGAGACCACCGAGGAGTGTGGCCGCGACGATGACGATCCAGCGGGCACGAAGAACAGACAGCAGGTCCCGCAGATCCACTCCAGGGTCCTTTCCTCAAGGCAGTAACGGCATGCCCTGGTTCGACGATCGTCGGACGGGCCAAGCGCTGACACTACTTTGCTGAGGCGCACCTCAGAACCCATCGTTGACACGATAAACATGGATTCACTTAAGCTTTGGCTCACAACTCGGTCCAGGACTCTAGGTCGCGCTTAGCTCGCCTCAGTAGTCTCGTTCCGGTGAGACGCCGACCCCGCCGCCGCAGAACCGCGCTTGTTGCCACGACACTCTTTGTGCTGGCAGCAGCGGTGGCGGGACTATCCGCTGGCAGCGCAGTACTCCACCCGCAGGTCGACTCACCCGACCGCGTGGACGCAATCGTGGTGGTAGCGGGGGCTAACGACGACCGATATGTATACGCCCGTCACCTCGCCGAGGAGGGCGTTGCGGACCGCATTCTCGTCTCTCGCCCACCCAGTTCGACCGGGGCCTACGCTGGCGTCCTCGACACCTACTGCGCCTCAACTCCAGTCCGTGCCAGGGACGGCCGCAGCATCGCGATCGAGTGCTTTGCACCCGACGTCGACACCACCGAGGGCGAGACCACCGCGGCCACCCGCATCGCCCACGAACGGGGGTGGGACTCGCTACTGGTGGTGACCTACTGGGGTCACGTGTCGCGGGTGCGGATCTACTTTGAGCAGTGCTTTGACGGTTCCGTATATGTGACCGACACGCCTCGACCGCTGTCGAAGTCGCGGAAAGACGCCCTGCTGCACGAGTCCGGGGGGTATGTGAAGGCGCTCATCTCCCCCGCCTGTTAACCCTGGCAGCAGCGTGGGAAATTGCTGATAAAAGGCGAATCGCCAGCGGCCGCGGAGGGGGTCCAACGGCCGCCGGCGACTCTGTCGCACGGTGCACGTCCGCGACCGGGGGATGGTCAGCGTAAACCGCGCACCGAGGCGGAGTCGGCGACAACTTGAGGGGGTGTCAGTTTCGCCACCGACTGACCCCACTATAGGAACCCCCCGCCGACTTCACAACCGTCAGCTACCCGGCGGGGCCCCCGGGGGCGTCAGGCGGACTTCTTGGCGGTCGACTTCTTGGTCGCCGTCTTCTTTGCCGGGGCCTTCTTGGCCGCGGTCTTCTTGGCGGGCTCCTTCTTCGCAGGTGCCTTCTTGGCCGTGCTCTTCTTGGCGGGCTTCTTCGAAGAGCCGGAGCCCTCGTCGTCGTCTTCGGACTTGTCGTCCGCTTCTCCCCCGCGGTCCTTGACGCTCGCGCGTAGGGCGGCCAACAGGTCGGCCACCTCGTCGTCGCCGTCGTCGTCGCTGGCCTCCTCGCGCTCCTCGACGGTGAACGCCTCGCCACCGGCGGCCTTGGCCTCGATGAGCTCCTTGAGCTGGTTCTGGTAGTCGTCCTCGTACTTCTCCGGCTCAAAATCCGCGGCCATCGTCTCGATCAACGACGCCGCCATCTTGACCTCCTGCGGCCGGACCTTGGCCTCCTTGTCCAGGCCCTCCAGGATCGCCGGGCGGATCTCATCCGGCCACAGCAACGTCTGCAGCATCAGGATGTCCTTGTACACCCGCATCGCACACAACCGAGTGCGGTTGCGCAGCGTAAACGTGCAGATCGCCAACCTGTCCGTGGACTCCAGCGCCTCCCGCATCAACACGTACGCCCGGTTGGAGCGCGACGCTGGCTCCAGGAAGTAGGCGTTGTCAAAGGCCACCGGATCCACCTGGTCGGCCGGGACGAACTCCGTGACCTCGATCTCGTGGGACTGCTCCACCGGCAGGCTCGCCAGGTCCTCCTTGGTGAGGATGACCATCTCGCCGTCCTCGGACTCGTACGCCTTGGCGATGTCGGAGAACTCGACCTCCTCGCCGTTGTCGTCCCGCACCTTCTTGTAGCGGATCCGCACGCCGTCCTTCTTGTCGACCTGCCGCGCACGCAGGTCATGGTCCTCCGTCGCCGAATACACCTTGACCGGCACGTTCACCAGACCAAAGGAGACCTCGCCCTTCCAGATGGATCGCATGGGAAAAGTATGCGACAGAAGGGAGCCAGGCGCCCCCGGTCGCCGGCACACGCACCTGGAATGCTGTGGACCATGCCCGTCGACGTAGGCCCCCTCCTCCTGGTTGTCGCGGCGGCGTCCGTCATCCTGGGGACCGTCCTGCAGCGGGTCAGCGGGATGGGGGTCGGGCTGGTGGTGGCGCCGACGCTCGCGCTGCTTCTCGGCCCCGTCGCCGGAGTGCTGCTGACCAACCTCACGACCACCGTCTCCGCCGTCCTGATCGGGATCACGCTCCGACGCGACATCGATTGGCACCGGTACGTCCGCCTCGCGCCCCTGATCGTGGTGGGGTCCGTGCCCGGTGCGCTCCTGGTGGGCGCCGCCGACCGCAGCTGGCTCGAGGTGATCATCGGGACGGTCTTGCTGGCCACTCTCGTCACGACGGCCCTCATGCGCATCCCGCCGGTCAGCGGTGCGGTGCCGGCTGCGGTGGCCGGTACGGCCGGAGGGTTCCTCAACACCGCTGTTGGAGTGGCCGCGCCCGCGATGCTGGTCTACGCGCAGGCGACCAATTGGCAACAGCGGTCCTTTGCCGCGACCCTGCAGCCGATCTTCTTCACGATGGGTTTGACCTCCGTCATCACCAAGGTCGGCCTGGGGGCCGCCCCGATCTCCGGGCTGCCGCCACTGAGCGTGATCGGGCTGGTCGTGGCGATGGTCCCGATCGGCCTCCTCCTCGGCGGACTCGTGGCCCGGCGGGTCCCCGCGGAGGCGGGTCGGAAGGTAGCCGTGGTGGTGGTGACCGGCGGCGCCCTGCTGCTCCTGGGGCGCGGGGTCGGGAGCGTGACGGGGGTCTTCTAGGTTCTCGCGGTGGCCTCGCCTCACCCCGTGGTGCTCTGGCAGCGCCGGACGAGCACCACGGGGAAAGGTGAGCGGTCAGACCGTGGTGACGTGGACCCCGGGTCGGCGGGCCGACCAGGGCATCGCGGCCTCGAGCTGCGCTGCCACCCGGATCAGCATCGACTCCGAGCACATCGGCCCCGCCACCTGCACCCCGATCGGCAGGCCGTCCCGGGACTCACCCAGCGGCAGGCTGATCGACGGCGTACCGGTGGTGTTGAACAGGGGCGTGAAGGAGAACGCGTCGAAGATCCTGCGCGTCCACCCCAGGGCGTCCAGGTCGGCGTTCGCATCGAGGTAACCCAGCGGCATGGCGGGATGGTTGGTGGTGGGAGTGAGCAGGATGTCGTAGTCACCGAAGAACCGGCCCACTTCCCGGGAGACCGAGTTGAACGTCGCGCCTGCCGCCGCCATGTCCAGGACGGACAGGCCCCGGCCGAACTGCACGCACGCCCAGGTGGTGGCCTCCAGGTTGTCCGGGCCCGCGGCTTTGCCGCTCATGGCCTCCACCCCCATGACCGACTCCGCCAGGAAGGCCGCCCACGCCTTTGCCGTGGCCTGCAGGAACTCCTCCCACTCGAAGGTGGGCGTCGCCCGCTCCACGTGATGGCCGGCCTCCTCGAGCGTCCGCGCGACCTGCTCGACCGCGGCCACCACCTCGGGGTCGACCGCCGTTCCCGCCCACGAGTCGGTGTGCAGCGCGATACGCAGCCGACCCGGATCGGCGCCGACCTCCCGGGCCCACCGCCGCTCCGGCGGGGCGATGATGAACCGGTCGCCCGGGTAGCTCACCGCGACCTCGTCGAGCAGGGCCGCAGCATCCCGGACGGTCCGGGTGACCGCGAACTCGATGGCCTTTCCGCTCAAGGCGGTGCTGTCCAGATCCGGGCCCAGCGGCACCCGACCGCGACTCGGCTTGAGGCCGACCAGCCCGTTGACCGCCGCCGGAATCCGGATGGAGCCGCCGCCGTCGTTGGCGTGCGCCACCGGGATCGCGCCGGCCGCCACGAGCGCTCCGGACCCACCGCTGGAGCCACCCGCACTCCGCGTGGTGTCCCAGGGGTTCCGGGTGGGCCCGTAGACCAGGGCCTCCGTGTTGGCGTTGTATCCGAATTCCGGGGTGGTGGAGACGGCCACCGTCGCCAGTCCGGCCGCCCGGAACCGCTCCATCAGATGCGTGTCCGCGGGCGGGACCACCCTGTCCGCCAGCATCCGCGTGCCCATCCGGGTGGGCACGCCCTCGGCATGACAGACCAGGTCCTTGATCACAAACGGCACCCCGGCGAACGTCCCGTCCGAGGCGTAGTCGAGGGGCGTGTCGAACGGGCCTGTCGCCACGGCGTTGATCTGCGCGTTGACCGCGGTGATCCCGTCCGTGGCCAGCGTCGCCAGCTCGTCCGCAGTGACCTCACCGGCGGCGACCATCTCTGCGAGCGACGTCGCATCCTGTGCTGAGTATTCCTCGACGTTCACGGGTCCTCCTGGGGATAGGCATCCGGCGCCTCTTACGCCGACTGCCCGAATGGTGGCATCATGTGCTCCAGGTCACATCGGCCGAATGGCCGATGTCTCTCCCGCTCTGGCCTGCGACGATCGGAGGTGTGAATGACGCCGGATATGACGTGGTGGGTCCGTCTCGCCGACAGCGTGCGCGCCGCCGGCCGGGGTGAAGCCCCCTTGGACGAGCCGGTGCGCATGGTCCGCGACGGGCTGGGGTTCGACTGCGCCACGCTCGTCGGCCCCCAGCGTGCCGCCTCCGGTGAGGCGCACCCGGTCCTGGTGAACCTCGACTACCCCGGCGACGCCATCCGATTCATCTCCACCACCTACGCAGCGGAGTGTCCAGCCCACCGCTACATCACCGAACACCGCGTGGCGGGGAGGTTCATCGACCTGCCGTACGACTTCCGCTCCTCGCGCACCTACCGGGAGGCGCTCAAGCCCAACGGCTTTCACGAGGGACTGACGCTTCCCCTCGGCGTACTCCGCCCCGGCACACCCCGCCCGGGATTCCTGGCACTGAGCTCCACCCACGGCCGGCCGCTGGGCGACGAGTCCCTGCTGGGGCTGACGATGCTCGCCAGCGAGATCGCTTCCCTCACCGATCCCCGGGCGGCCTTGCTACCCGCCCCCGCAGACCTCGTGGTGTGGGTTGGCCGCGGCAGGCTCGACGTGCGCGTGGGTGACATGGCCGAGGGTCCGTTCACCGCCAGAGACATCACTCGGATCGGGGAGCTACATCAGCGCACCGGAACGGCGCTCGGCTTCCGGCACCGCGATGGCTTCCGGGGCTGGTGGCGCGTGACCACCGCCCCCGCCGGGGACGGAGTCCTGATCCGCATCCAACAGGCAGAGGGCGACGACCACCTGACGTCGCGGGAACTCGACGTGGTGGGACTGCTGTCCCGCGGGTGGACCAACGACGAGATTGCCGCCGCCCTGGGGATCTCCGTCCGCACCAGCCGGACTCACGTGGAGTCCGCACTGATGAAACTCGGTGTCCCCAACCGGACCGCACTGGCACGCGAAGCGCTTCTGCGTGACCTGGACAGTCTTGACGCGATCCGCTGCGTGGCCGAGGCGAGCCACAGCTCTCTGCCTGCATAGACGGCGATCCTCGAGAGGGGTGTGGATGCAGGAAGACCCCGGGCCGCGTGTGCGGTCCGGGGTCTTCTGCGTGTGTCAGCCGGTCGGGAGAGACCGTGTTGTCAGGAATGTGTGGTCAGGAACCGTGTGGTCAGGAGATGCCGCCGAGCAGGTCGGTGGGCAGCATTCCGGTCAGCGAGTCGGTGCCGCTGCCGGTGCCACTGCTGGCCCCCTGGAGCAGCGAGCCGAGGCCGAGCGATCCCAGGATGGGGGCCGCGAGCGAGCCGACTGCGAGTGAACCGAGCGATCCGAGTGCATCTGAACCCATGGTGGACGTCCTTTCGGGCGGGTGCGTGTGGTCGAGTGGCGCCGGTCGCGCCTGCCCAGCCGATGGTAGCAGCGGTGTGGCGTACGCCACTGCGATCGCGGAGGCCGCGCCGCCGGCCCGGGGTTCGTCGGACACGGTGAATGGCGATTTCTGAAGTGACCCCTCCACAATGGTCTTTCGTCGTCCAGAATCGACTCGTGAGAGAAATCGATCTTCCCAGCCCCGACACCATGGCCCCACGGTGGTCCGCACTGGCGGCGGTGCTCGCCGCGTACGGGCCGCGCTGGGCGGAGTCCGCCTACTCGGACGGCTCCACCTGGCACTACGACGACGGCGGCGGCAACTGGGCCGACATCCGCTTTCTCGGCGATGGGCGTGCAGTGCTCCTCGGCCACGACCACGAGTATTCCGAGACGTACTTCCGCTCCGCCGCCGAGTACTTCGGGGAGTCCGAGACCGACCTCCTGTCCGGTTGTCCCCCGTGGTGGGCGGAGGCGATCGGCGACTACCTCGATCGCATCGACTCCGAGGGCACGTGGATCGGCTTCATCTACGGGTACGACGGCAGTACCTGGACGCGCGCCGACTATGACGGCGACGACGGGTTCACCTCCCTGAACGTGCCGTTCCTCGGCGGCCAGCCCGTACTCAAACAGATCACCAGCCAACTCACGATGTCCATCGGTGGCCGCCCCGCCGGCGCGGCACCCGACCCGCAGCTCCTCGACCGGGTGCTCGCCGAATGCCCCGAACTCAGCGCCGATACCGCCCAGGCGCTCCTGGGCGGGCGGGATCTCGACATCGACGCGGCACTCCGGGCCGCACACCAGTTCCGGCGCAGTAGTTGAGGCCCGTAGTCGAATGGTCCGTGGACTGGGGCGCAGCTACGGCGACCCTGCGCAGGATGCAGGCGGACTCGTCGTCAATATGACGGTACTGAACCGTATCCACCACATTGATCCCACATAGGGGTGGCAACCACGTTGAGTCCATTGACCTGCTCACCGCTGACGGATCCGTCCGCACACTGAGCTCCTCCGGCGACGATCGTGACCTGTTCTGGGCGACGGTCGGCGGAATGGGACTGACCGGCATCGTGGTCCGGGCACGCGTGCAGATGAAGCACACCGAGATCGATGCCAGAAGTTGGCTGCACTGCTGGGTCGAGTGGGATCTGGATCGAGATCAGCGCTTTCTACGGAACTGGGTGGCCCGAAGTCTGGTGCGACCGCCCTGGGCTTCTAATGTCGCGGCTCTTCAGACTGCCCAGCTTCAGAAGGCGTGGCCTCAAATGCTTGCTCGATGACGAGGGTGTCCTCGTACAGGTGCATCCGGACGAGTTGGCTGTCTTCGACCACAAGGTGCATTGCCGATGGCGTGGTGAAGGTCGTGCCCGTCGATGCGACTGTGTGGGTGAAGGTTCCCAGCAAGATCACGTCTCCGTCATCGACAACAAATCGCTCCAGGGTCACGGTGCTTTTACCCGGTACGTAGTGAGGCCACATGGTGGTGAAGAAGGCAGCGACTTCTTCACGCCTGGTGCGACGGCCGGTCCACGGCAATGTCTTGCTGCCCGGGACGTACCAGTCGATCTGGCGAGCGAACAGCTGTTGGATACCCTCGGCGTCCTGCCTGCTTAGGCGCTCTACGAATTGCTCGACCACGGCGCGCGAGGTCTCTGTGTTTGTTGCCATCGTTGTGCCCTCTCTTCCACTTCTTGTGTGCCTGTTCGTTTCGGTCGCACGAAGCGTGAGCGTGTCTGAGCGCTGAACAGCGGGGCCGACGCCATCGGTGATGACTCGCAGCGTCTTACGGCCCCGCTGTTGCCACCTGTTCGCAGGGTGTCCCAGACGCGGCTCTCGCGGCATCGAGACCAGGAGTGGGTCTCGTGAGCGATTTTGCAGGACACGTGCACAAATCAGATCCCATGTTCCTTGGGCAATGGTGGGTAAGCATCACGGATGCGTTGCACGGTGGCCTCCGCCACCGCTCGGACATCCGCTGCGCGTAACGGGGCGGAAGCAAGGGCAGAGCTGAGCGAGAAGCCTTCGACCAGGGCGATGATGGCCAGTGCCTCGCGCTGAAGAGCTTGTTCGTCGATGGCGCGGTCACTAAGTGCTGCACGCAGAAGCGATTCGATCGCGGTGCTCGCCGCGGTGCTCGATGCGGCAATCTCGGCGCCCATCTCGGTGTCCGCACGTCCCATCACTCGGTACTCGACAAGGGCGATGTTCTCCCTGTGTTCCTGCTCGCTGGTTGGTGCGGTGAAGGTGATCGCATCCACGATCCGTGCGGCTGGCTCGCCGGACAGGATCGGGACGCGGTGTTCTGCTCGGTGGATCAGGACGCTCAGGGTGAAACGCATGACCTCACGGACGTTGTTGCCGAAGTAGTGACGGATGCTCCCGATCGCCAGGCCTGTGCGAGCGGAAATGCGGGCGAGAGTGACCGCCTGCAGACCGTGCGCGGCGATCTCGTCGATCACGGCGTCGGCGACCTGCGTCCGGCGCGTGTCCGGGTCTACTCGTTGAGGCATAGCTCCATCGTAACCGCATTTAGCATTGACGTGCTACTTTAATTAGCATGCTGATGCCAAAAAGGATTTGGATCGCTTTACGCAGCATCGATGCCAGAGGAGGGAAGAGATGAGTGACTGGCTCGACCCCCGGGGTAGCACCTCCCGGCGGGTTTCCCGCGACGCCGGTGGACTCGATAGCGATGGCGGCTGGGACGGTCTCGACGATTTCGAGGATGGAGGGACCTGGTTCATGTCTGCTCCGACTCCGGGCGCGGCGTTGCCTCCGTTTCGACCGTCGTTGACCTTGCAACGCACACGATTCTTCGTCGACCTGTCCGACACGTCGACAGCGACAGTGGACGTCGATCACACGTCGGGCAGTGCCTCGCTCTACCGAGACGGTCAACATACACAGACGTCCGCTATGCCGGTCCGATTCCCGTTGGGGGCGGATAGCATCGACGTCGTCGCGGGCAGATACGGCATGCACAGGATTCACCTGATCCGCGCTGACGGTAGCCAGCGGCGCCTCGACCCGGCGCCCGGGACCCCTGAATTCTGGCGCGCCCGCCTCTCGCGTCGACACCCACGTATGAGCCTCGCACTGTCGGTGTGCGCGGTCATCGTGCTGACGGTCAACCTGGTCCTGCTCGCACCCCAAGCGCTCGAACTGATCACCCATCTGCCGCTCTGGTCGGACCGATTCGCGCCGTTCACCTCACCGGTCGTCTTGCCGGCATGGGCGAACTCCGCGCTGACGGTAACCGCAGGTCTTGCCGCTATCGAACGAGCACTCACCTTCCGCCGCCACCGCCTCCTGGACGTCGAGACCGACGGGTTGGGGGCATGACGTCCCCACATGGGCGGGGCACAAATGACCACCCCGAACGAACCCGGGATCGCCCGAACCCACCGGCCCCTCGCCCACGAGTGGCGCCAACGGAGGAGAAACGTATGCCACTGCAGCGCCGTAGCCAGAACCCCAGCAGACGTCCGGCGGCAGGAGTCGCTGCGGCCATGACCGCAGCACTTCTACTGTCCGCCTGCACCTCGACGACGCCTTCCCCCGAGCCCGAAACCGATGCCGAACTGGGTGCATACCTCGAGCAATCACTCGACTGGGGCACGTGCGAGGACACCGCTACCAACGGCGTCGACGCCGAACTATTCGACAACCCTGCTCTGGAATGCTCATCGATCGAGGTTCCCATCGACTACGACGAGCCCGACGGTAACCAGGCGCAGATCGCGCTACTACGCATCCCCGCGACGGGTGAATCTGAAGGTTCTGTGCTGATCAACCCGGGCGGACCAGGTGGTGCCGGCACCAGCTTCGTTGCATCTACCTCCCCGCTGTGGCAGGAAAGCCCCGTTAGCGAGCGCTTCGACATCGTCGGGTTCGACCCACGCGGGATAGGAGGGTCCACCCCGGCGCTGGACTGCTACACAGACGAGGAGTACGACACCGGCAACGGCCTCCGCTTCGGGGTAGTCAACGACATCAATTCTGCCGAGCAGGCGACGGAGTTCGCCGAACGTTGCATCGACGGCTCGGGCAGTGTGGAAAACCTGGTCAACGCCGGGTCGATGAACATCGTTCGCGATATGGACCTCATGCGCGAGGTCCTCGGCGACGAGAAACTGACGTTCCTCGGCTACAGCTACGGCTCCGAGATCGGCGCGATGTACACCGAGAGGTATCCCGAGAACGTCCGTGCAGTCGTACTGGACGGTGCTGTTTCCCCAGAGATGACACCGACACAGTTGCGCGCGGCCCAGTTCGCAAACTTTCAGGACCGCTTCGACGACCTCGCCGCACTGTGTGCGCAATCGAGTGACTGTGTGCTCGGCGTCGATCCCACAGCGGTGAACGAGCGCCTGCACGAGATCGTCGAACCGTTGGTCGACTCGCCGGCTCGAAGCACGGACGGCCGAGAGGTGAACATCTGGGACGTCTACAACGGGATCAGCTCAGGGCTGTACTCCGAGGCCACATGGCCCACGATCATCTCTGCCCTGTCCGAGCTCGACAGGGGAAATCCCGACGACATGCTTGCTCTGCGCGACGTTTGGTACGGCCGTACCGAGGACGGCACCTACACGATCGATCTGGACACCCAAACCATCGTGCGCTGCATGGACTGGCCCCGCCTGACACGAGAAGAACGGACCGCAGCCGCGCGCGAGCATGGGCAGATCGCGCCGATGTACGACATCGAGGCACTCACCAGAGGCCAGTACTACGACGAGTGTGGGTCGTGGCCCGCACCGCCCACCCGTGAGCAGCCGTGGCTCGAGGGGACAACCGACCTACCCGACACGCTCGTCGTGTCCGTCACCGGCGACCCCGCCACCCCGCACGAAGGGGGCATCGAGTTGGCCGATGCCCTTGGCGGAAGCCTGCTTACCGTCGAAGGCAAGCAACACGGCGCCTACCTCGTAGGCGGCAGCGAATGCGTCGACCGCGTGGTCGACACCTACCTACTCCACCTCGAGACGCCGCCCGCCGGATCCCGATGCAGCCTCTGACTCGCCACCGCCTACCGCGCCTGGCTCACTGCCAGTTCCTCGGGCGATAAGGAATGGCAGGCCATACGGGATCAAGTCGACCCCGACGAGGTCTTTGTCTCCGACCTGGCTCGCCGACTTCGCTTAGGGTCCGCCTCCGCCGGCTAGGTGTTGCGGGTCATGAGTTCGGTGACAGCAGCTGAACCGATCAGCGGTCGGCTTGGCCGTATTCGGCAGATGCGACGTTGTCTTGTCTTGCGAAGTGGTGGAGCAGGAAGCGGCTGAGGCGGCGGGTGGGGGGCGCTTCGGTTGTGGCGCCCCAGGCAAGCGTGACGTCTCGGCGGTATCGGGGCCCGGCCAGTGGCAGTTCGGTCAGTCCCGGAGGTGTCCGTTCGTCGTGGGGGAGCAGAGCGATCCCGAGACCGCGGCTGACCAGCTCACGAATGGTCGCGAACTCGGTTACCTCGAAAGCGATGTCCGGCGTGTAGCCCGCTTCTCGGCACCATGTCTCGGTCAGTAGGCGGAGGTTGTAGCTGGGTGGATTGGCGATGAAGGTCTCGTGCTCGAGGTCTGCGAGCCGAACGCGCTTCAACGCCGCGAGGTGGTGATTGTCGGGGACCGCGACCTGGATCTGCTGGGTGCCGATGCGCACGTGTCTGAGCCGTTCGGGCGCGGGGATGACGACTGCCAGGTCGAGATTCCCCGCGAGAAGATCCGTGCTCAGGGCTGAGCCGTGTGCCTGCTTGAGGAGCACCTTGATGCCGGGATGGTGGTGCCGGAATTTCGCGAGTAGATCGGGGACGCGTCCTGATCCCATTGTCAGGGGGAACCCGAACCGTACGGTCCCGTGATCGGGATCGGCTTCTCCGGTCACGTCATCGATTGCCAGGTCCAGTTGGCGCAGGGGCTCACGCGCTTGCTGCGCCAGTCGCTCGGCTGCCGCGGTGAGGCGGACGATCCTTCCGTCGTGGATGAGGAGCGGAACGTGCAGTTCCTCTTCCAAAGCGTGAATGCGACGACTCATCGATGACTGGGGGACGCCGAGTGCGGCGGCGGCTCGGGTCATGTGTCCGTCGTACGCGGCCAGTTCCACAAGTGCCCGCAGCTGAGGAGCCAGCCGGTTCGTCCACTGATCCATATTCGAATTGTAATGCCCTGATCATTCATTGGACGGAATGACCGTCTCGGACGAATCTGGACGCACTGAACCTCTATTTGGGGAGCGTGTGTCACATGGGGAACGTCTCGAACACCGGGCCGGGCTCGTGCGAGGAGCGTGATGCCGACGTCATCTTGATTGGCGGCGGCATCATGTCCGCGACGCTGGGATCGATGCTGGCGGTTCTACAGCCCGACTGGCGGATCATCCTGCTGGAGAGGGCAACTGGGTTGGCCACCGAGAGCAGCGGGCCATGGAACAATGCCGGTACCGGGCACTCCGGATTCTGCGAACTCAATTACATGCCCGACCCCGCGGACGGTCGCAAGGCGTGGACGATCGCACAGCAGTTTCACCTCAGCCGCCAGTGGTGGGCCCATCTGGTGCGCAAAGGACTGTTGTCCCCGGACACCTTTGTCCACGCCACCCCGCATATGGACGTCGTTTTTGGTCGCCGCGACATCGCCTACCTTCGGAAGCGGTTCGAGACGCTGAGGAGCGATCCCCTGTTCGACGGTATGGCCTACACCGAGGATCCCGCCACGATCAGCGAGTGGGCGCCCTTGATGGTTGAGGGACGAACTGGTGACGAGCCGATGGCAGCCACTCGCCATCTCGGCGGAACCGACGTCGACTTTGGAGCACTGACAGAAGGATTGACACGTATCGTCTCCGACGCCGGCGGGCAGATACTGTTCGAGCACGAGGTGCGCTCGCTGCGCCGATCCCCAGATGATGCATGGGTCGTCGGCGGGCACACCCATGACGGCGGCAGGTTCGAGCTCCGTGGGCGACGGGTGTTCGTCGGGGCAGGTGGAATGGCATTGCGTCTTCTGCAGCGCGCTCGTCTCCCCGAGATTCGCGGGTACGCCGTGCTGCCCGTCGGGGCTGCGTTCTACCGCTGCTCTGCCCCGGAAGTAGTCGCCCGTCACGACGCAAAGGTGTACAGCCAAGCCGAGATCGGAGCGCCACCGATGTCGGTGCCCCATCTCGACCGGCGTGTCATCGACGGGTCCGGGCACTTGATGTTCGGGCCCTACGCGACGTTCAGCACCAAACTGCTCAGGGAAGGGCGCCTCACCGATTTCTTCACCACCCTTACCCGGTACAACCTGCACGTCATCGCGGCAGCACTCATCCAGAACCTGTCTCTGGTGCGCTACCTTCTCGGCGAACTCGCTGCCCGACCCAGAAAGAAGTTCGCCAAGCTGCAGCGCTTCTACCCCCAAGCAGACATCAGCCAGTGGGAACTCATTCCCGCTGGGCAGCGTGCGCAACTAGTCACACCAGACCACCGCCGCATTGGCGTGCTCCAACAGGGCACCGAGCTCGTCGTCGGCGGCGGCGGGACCATCGCGGGTCTCCTCGGCGCCTCTCCCGGGGCATCGACGGCAGTTCCGATCATGCTCAACCTGCTCCAGCAGTGCTTCCCGGTCCAGTGGCAGGAATCCTGGAGAAGCCTCGTTCGCGAGGCAATCCCCGGATATGAGACTTGCACGAACTGGGACTCCAGCACCGTCAATGAGTCGGTCGCCTCAACTGTTCATGCACTGGAACTTGAGTCGAGGAACCACGGCCGTTGACGAACGTTGACTGCGATGTCCAGGGAGGTTGTCCCGCGTCGGCGGCGCTGACCTATGAGTGTGCAGTCGTACGCAGTGAGGCGATCGAGATAGCGAGACAGGCGAGCCCGACGAGGATGGCGTACACCAGGGCGAAGGACACGCTGGTGGAGAGAGCAGAGGTCAGCACGACTGCCGTCATCGCGGTGGTTGCGGCCACGCTCATGCTTTCGCCTGTCTGAAGTGCTGAGCTGTACTCGCCACGTTCGTGCGCTTTCGCGAGGGCAAGGGTGGCGCTCGACAGACGTGGGTAGGCCATTCCCATCCCGGTGCCCATCACGACGCAGCCCACCACGACCACCCAGAGGGGTAGGCCGACCACGATGTAGGAGAGCACGCTGGCGGGGCCGAATGTGACGAGTGGCCCGGCAGCGAGGATGAGTCGACGGTGCGCCGACCTTTCGCTGGAGAAGCGGCCTTGCACCCAAGCGCCGAGACCCCAGCCAAGAGCTCCGACGGCGATGACGAGGCCCGCCGTAGTGGGAGGAAATCCGCGTTCAGCCTGGAGGTAGAGCGTGAGGTAGAGGTCGGTCGAGGTGACCGTGGCGCCGAGAATGGCCCGAAGCGCCACCAGGCGTTGCGGTGCGCCGCGGAGCACGAGTGTGCCGGTGGGAAGAATGCCGCGCGCGACGACGATCAGAGCGATCAATGCACCGACGACGATGACGGCCGAGGCCGGCTGGTTCACTTGCCCGCCGGCATGGAGGGTGATCAGCAGCGCTGCCGCGACGATGGAGAGAGCGCCTTTGCGGCCTACGACAGGCTGCGACGTCAGACGGCGCGGATGATCGTTCGGGGCGGTGAGACTGAGCAGACGAAGTATGGAGAGAGCCGACCCGGCCAGGACGATTCCGAATACCGCGCGCCAGCTCATGAAGTCGGTCAGCACACCTGCGACGACAGGGCCTGCAAGTGAGGGCACGAGCCAGGCTGTGGTGAGGAGACCGAACATTCGCGGACGGAGATTCTCCGGGATGTGTTGGGCGATGAGCACGTAGAGGACCACCGAGTCGATCCCGCCTCCCAGTCCCTGAAAGAGCCGTCCGAGGATGAAGGTCGCTGGATCTGGCGCCACGACGCACATCGCCAGGCCGGCCAGGAACAAGGCGCCACCAACGATCAATGGTGTGCGAGGGCCGGATCGGTCGGCCCAGTTCCCGCCGATGACCATCCCGACCAGAGCGGCGGTGATGGTGGCGGCGTAGGCGAACGAGTACCACTGGGCGCCGTCAAGATCGCTCATCGCGACTGGCAGGACGGTCGTGACGGCGAAGGATTCGAAAGCGATGAAGGTCATCAGAGCCAACACACTCGCGATGAACGGCCGGGTATCGGGCGACCACAGGCGCTCGGGTGGGATGGTCCTGCTCTCGGTCACGGTGCCCGGCCGATGTCCAGGACGATCTTGCCGCGTCCATGCCCCGTTTCGACGTCCCGGTGGGCAGCTGCGGCGTGGTCGAGTGGGTAGCTGGCACGAATATGGACGTGGAGGTCCTCTTGTGCAACCTGGTCCATCAAGCTGGCCAAGCGGTCTCGGGAGCGGCGGCTTCGCACGACCCGGCATCCCAGGTCTTGCGCGAGAGCCATGTCGACGATGGTCGCGATCCGGTCGCGATCGGCGACCAGGTCCACGGCGGTGCGAAGGTTCTCGTGGCCTGCTGCGTCAAACGCGACGTCGACATGAGGGCTGATCGCGCGGATGCGTTCGGCCTGTCCGCGACCGTAGCTGACGGGAACTGCTCCCAGCTCGCGAAGATAGTCGTGATTGACCTCGCTTGCTGTGCCGATCACGGTTGCACCCGCCCGGACAGCGAGCTGGGTGAATATTGTGCCGACTCCCCCTGCAGCACCATGAACCAGCACGATCTCCCCTGGTGTCACAGCGAGGTCCTCGAAGGCGGTGTGCGCGGTCTGCCCGGACGCCGAGAGCGCACCCGCGGCGCGCCACGTCACGTTGGCTGGCTTGGCTACCAGCTGCGACTGCGGCACTGCGACGTACTCGGCGTAGCAGCCCAGTACGTTGAAGCCCGCCACACTGTCTCCGGACGCGAATTCCCCCGCCTCCGGTCCTACCGCCTCGACGACGCCGCTGAATTCGTTCCCGAGAACCTGGGGGAAACGAATGACCGCTCCCGGGGGCGTCCAGCCCGCACGGATGGCAGCGTCGGTCAGTTGGACGCCAGCGGCGATCACCCGCACCAGCACGCCGTCAACCGGTACCTCGGGACGAGCGAGAGTGTGAATCCGTAGGACTTCAGGGGGTCCGAAGTCAGCGATGGCCGCTGCCCGCATCGTCGCGTTCATCGCAGGGAACCAGTCGTGGCGAGGAATCGGGCCAGTTCGTCGACGGTCGCGGCCCCGGAGACCCGCCGACCATCGGCGGCGATGACGGTCGGGACCGAGTGGATCGACAGCCGCCGAGCATCCTCGAGGTCACGCGCCACCTCGGCCGCGAAGCGATCACCGGCCAGCGCACGATCGATCTCCACGCCGTCCACGCCCCACCGGGATGCCAATCGGCTCAGTACCGCAGGATCGCCCAATTTCTCGGTGCGCTCGAAGTGCGCGGCGAATGCCGATTCCCATGCCTCCTCAGCATCGACTCCGTGTACTTCGGCGGCGAGCTTGAGCAGCCGGTGCAGAAGTGCCGAGTCGAACATCAGGGCACCGTCCACGTCGATGCTTAGGCCCTCAAGGGCACCTTCGGACCGAATGTGCTCACTCTTGGCGGCCCATTGCTCTGCAGGGATCGCCCACTCTGTCGTCGCGACCTCCACGGTCGGACGGCCCGGGCTCACCGGGCCCTTCGGCTCGAGAAGGAAACTCCGTCGACGTACCAGAACCGGCTGCTCGACCATCTCGACTGCCCGCCGGAAGCGCCGCAGCCCGATCCAACACCACGGGCACCGCACATCCGCCCACACATCTACTTCGATCATCTCTGCTCCTGTCCTGGTGTCCGTCACTTGAGATAGAGTGGACTACGTCAAGTCCACTTGATGTCAAGCGTGGATTCGGAGAGGTCACAGCACATGCCGCAGGTTCATGATGACGTTGTCTGGCTCAAGCCCGGACAGATCGCCGAGCGGGCGGGCCTGGCCGTGTCCACGCTGCACTACTACGAATCGCTGGGTCTCATCCAGAGCCGGCGGACCGCCGGAAACCGTCGTGAGTATCGGCGGGACACCCTGCGCGTTCTCGCATTCATCCGAGCCTCGCAACGAGTCGGCATCTCGCTCGACCGCATCAAGGACGCGCTCGATCAGCTCCCCGACGAAGGCCTGCCCACCAAGAAGGAATGGGCCCGTATCTCCCGCCAGTGGCGCGACGACCTCAACGACAGGATCGACCACCTCACCGCGCTTCGGGACCGCTTCTCCGATTGCATCGGATGTGGCTGCCTCTCGCTCAAGTCCTGCCCGTACTCCAACCCGGACGACATCCTTGGCGCGAAAGGCCAAGGCGCACTCCGGTTCCCTTGAGCCCGGGGCTGCTGCGGCCAAATCCAGCCTCAAAGCGCCTCGTGTCCCTCAAAGCGCCTCGTGCCGATCGGCCTGCTCACAACGAAGGCCGCGCCCGATGGCAAGGTCCGAGGACATCCGGATCGGAACAGCCGCTGGCCACGTGCTCGAATTCGCCGGCCGATCCTCTACGGCCCCACCTTGTAGCCTGAATTTAGTCAGATGAGCGGGTCGACGATTAGGCGGAACAACCCAAAAGTTCTGCGGGAATGAGAAAAGTGAGCGTTGCAACTGAGTCCGTCCGCGCCGTCGGAGTGACGACCTACGGGGGCCCAGACGCTCTGCAGGTCGTTGACGTTCCCATCCAGGAACTTGGGGCCACCGAGGTTCGCGTGCGCGTCACCGCCGCAACCGTCAACCCCACTGACACCTACACGCGCAACGGTTCTCGGTCGAAGACCGGAACTCCGCGCGGAGCCGCAGACGTCCCGGGCATGGACATCGCGGGAACACTGGTCGAGATCGGTGAGGAGGCGACGACCTCCCTGTCGGTCGGCGACCGGGTGATGGGGATCGTGGTACCCCGCGACGAGCACGGTGCGTATCGCGAGGACATCGTCCTGCCTGCGCAGTCGATCGCCGCCGTACCCCGCGGTTCCGACGACGTCGCCGCGTCGACGCTTCCGATGAACGGCCTCACCGCTCGGCGCGCTCTCGACCTCCTCGACCTGCAGCCCGGACAGACTCTTGCGGTCACCGGGGCCGCCGGATCGACCGGTGGCTACGTCGTGCAGTTGGCCAAGCAGGCCGGCCTCACAGTTGTTGCCGATGCGTCCGAGGCGGACGAAGAGCTTGTCCGGTCGCTCGGCGCCGACAGAATAGTCAGGCGAGGAGACGGCGTCGCCGACCGCATTCTCGAGCTCTACCCCGACGGGGTCGACGGACTCTTCGACGGAGCCGTGCAGGACGCCGCCGTACTCCCCGCGGTCAAGACCGGTGGAGGCGTCGCGACCGTGCGGTGGTACCAGGGCGACGGCAGCCGGGACCTGAAGGTCCATGCCGTGAGCGTGGCGGACATGGCCGAGGAGCAGGGCAAGCTCGACGAGCTGCGGCAGCTGGCGGAAGACGGCGTGGTCACCCTCCGTGTGGCGGACAGCTATTCGCCCGCAGACGCGGGGCGGGCCCACGAGCGGCTCGAAGCCGGCGGAACGCGCGGACGGCTGGTCATCGACTTCACGAGGTGAGGCACGGGCACGTCGCCTCGCGGATCGGTGATGTGCACCGCGCCGCGGGGCTGTTCATCTCGAGGGAACACAATGGAGCCATGGCTTCCTCTGAACCGCGCGCACAGTTCGAGCGTTTCGCGCCGCTCCTGGTCCGCGAGGGCGTCGATGTGCGAACCGCGTCGGTCGCCGACCTCACCGCCGGGATGGAACGCGCACAGCAGCGCCACAAAGCCGCCGTCGAGCAGGTTCGGGCCGTTCTAGACGCGCATGCACGGGGCGACACGTCTGCCGCCGGCGAGCTCCTCGAGGTACTGGAGATGACTGCTGATGCCTCTCCCCCACCGATCCCCGACGCCCTGACCGTGGCCTCCCGCTTCGCCCAGCTCGCCCAGTCGGTGGCGCCGGAGCTGCCCGCCGCCGTCATCGCCAAGGTCGGCGACAGCGCACGGCTTCCTGACGCCCCAGACGGCATGGCCGGCCTGTGCGATGCGGTCCTGCTCGACTGCGACGCTGCCTCCGGCATGCGCACCGTGATCGGCGAGCACGGGCTGGCGTCCGCCCTCTACGCGGCCGCGGCCACGACCAGCGCGGTGTTCAGCCTGTGGTCGAGACAATCGGGGCGGTCAATGGACGACCTCATCAATAGCCACGCCTGACCGGCGACGTCGATGCAGCTGTTACACAGGGGCTGACCGCGCTCCGCGTTCCACGTCCGTGCGCGGAGCGGGTGTCCGCGACGGCGGGGCAACGTGTTGCCGTCGTCGTCACTCGGGGCCCTCACCCCCGCATCGCAGCTGTAGGCCGAAAGCGCGCGAGCGTCTCCGCAAAGCAGCCGGCCTCGTCAGAACCGAAATACAGCACGCCCCCGCCTGCCACATCGAAGCGGTTGCCCGAACGGGTGAGCGCGGCGTCCGCGGCGTTGATCCGAGAGTGGTCGAGTTCGCGCCCACGCCGGACCACTCGGTACAAGCTGGCCGGCGGATGAACCACAGCCGGCCCAGAGAGATGGGAAGTCGCCATCAACCTCAACCACCGGCCACGAACGCCCGGGCCGCGGCCATGACCTCGCGGTGCTGGCCGTCTGCGAGCGCCTCCGCCGGTGAGACGTCGTCGAGTTGCGGGTTCATACCCATGAACCACGCGCGCACCGTTTGCGGCGCATCGACAGTCTGGATCAGCTGGAAGACCTGGAATGCGACTCGTAGATTCGCCTCTCCTGATGCGCGAGCTGCAGCCCCCTCAGCCCAGCGACTGACGGTACGCCGGTCCACCCCGGCGATGTGCGCTGTTAGCGCTGAGCCAAGGTGATCGATCAGGAAGCGGGCGATGTCCTGCATCGACCCTGTCACGGCGCTGCGGTGCGCCGCGCTCGACCGAGCTCCTGCATTGGTGTCCGTGGCCATTTCCGTAGCTCCCCACTAAGATGACGCGCTTCTCTTATCCCTCCAATGTCCCATAAATGCCCGCCTTGTGTCAGGGCGCCGAGAGCACTCGCTGTCACTCGGCCATGAGTCGTTCGCGGCCCTCGCGCCCCACCCGCGCCGAGAAGTCAGCCGGTAGAGGGCGGGCTCGTCGTCGTCACATAGACCCAACAACCCACACCGACGTGCCAGGCGGCGCTATCGCCCCGATCAGCGGGGTCTTCGTCGCCGACCGCATCCTCGAGCGCTACCCCGACGGGGTCGACGGCCTATTCGATGGAGCCGTGCAGGACGCCGCCGCACTCCCCGCGGTCAAGACCGGCGGGGGCGTGGCGACGGTGCGGTGGTACCAGGGCGACGGCAGCCGCGACCTGAAGGTTCATGCCGTGAGCGTGGCTGTCATGGCTGAGGAGCAGGCCAAGCTCGACGAACTGCGGCAGTTAGCGGAAGACGGCGTGGTGACACGCCGCGTTGCGGACAGCTACGCACCCGATGACGCGGGGCGGGCGCATGAGCGGCTCGAATCCGGTGGGACGCGGGGGCGGTTGGTCATCGACTTCACGCGGTGAGGCACGGGCCAATCACGGGTCGCCTAGAGCCTTACCTTCTCTACTGGGGAGCAGGCGACGTGCGCAACGAGGCCGCAAGAGCAGGCCACGTAGCGACTATTCGAGGTGTCCGCGACTCCGGACATGCGTAAGGCCAGGGTCCCGGTCTGCCCCAGGTGCACCTGGCCTTGCGACTCGCCCGACACCCACGGTGCCGCGCTCACACCTCACGATACTCCACCGCATTCCAGGAACAACGCCAACTCGATGGCCGGCTGGCCCGGCGGCCGATGAGTGGCCCCGACTTCGATCGGCCTGAACAGGCGGCGACCAATGCACCATCTCCAACCCGATCCGACCGGATTGAGCGCAGTCGCGAGGCGCCGCTTCTAGACGGCGCAGTTAGGTAACCGCGCGAATACCGCAGCCGGTCGCCAGTGTCCGACTCGAGTGCCAGAGTGGACCCATGGCGAGCAAGAGCGCGAAGGAATCCGTCGAGGTCGACGGGCGGACCATTAGGTTCACCCACCCCGACAAGGTGCTCTACGACGCGACCGGCACCACCAAGGCCGACGTGCTGGAGTACTACCTCGCCGTGGCGCCGCACCTGATGACGTACGCCGGCCAGCGTCCCGTGACGCGCAAGCGCTGGCCCGACGGCACCGAGGACAAGTCGTTCTTCGAGAAGAACCTGCCCTCCCACGCGCCCGACTGGGTGTCGCGAGTGGCGATCGAGCACTCCTCGCGCACCGTCACCTACCCGGTGCTCGACTCCCCCGCCACGCTGGCCTGGTTCGCCCAGCAGGCCGCGCTCGAGCTGCACGTGCCGCAGTGGACCCTGTCCGACGGCGAGCCGGGGCGGACCAGGCGGATCGTCATCGACCTGGACCCCGGCCAGGACGTCGACCTGGATACGACGGCGAAGGTCGCCCTGCGCGTCCGAGATCTCCTCACCGAGGCGGGCCTGGACTCCTACGCCGTGACCAGCGGCTCCAAGGGCATCCACCTCTACGCCCGCCTGGACAAGGCCGTCTCCTCCAAGGGCGCCTCCGCGGTGGCCAAGCAGATCGCTCAGTCCCTGGCCAAGCAGACCCCGGACCTGGTCACCGCCACCATGAAGCGCTCCATCCGCGACGGCAAGGTGTTCGTGGACTGGAGCCAGAACAGTGGCGCCAAGACCACCGTGGCGCCCTACTCACTTCGCGGCCGCGCCGAGCCGTGGGTCGCGGCCCCTCGGTCGTGGGAGGAACTCGGCGACGGCGGGCTCAAGCACCTGCACTGGGACGAGATGCTCAAGCGACTGGAGTCCGAGGGCGACCTGCTCGAAGGCCTGGAGGGACCCGCGAAGAAGGGCGGCGCGTCAAAGAAGGATGCCGCCACGAAGACTCCCGCCAGGAAGTCACCGGCATCGCGGGAGAAGAAGTCGGGGAGCAGCAAGAAGAGCTCGTCGTCGTCGGATGACGGGGACCCCGAGCGCGGCGGTTCAGATTCCGACAGCGCCGATTCCCGCGGTTCTGGTTCTGGTAGTGCCGATCCCGACGACGACGACTCGATCCGCGCCGCGGTCGAGGAGGGTTGCGACGCCGGCCCCACCGACGCCGACGCCGTGGTGACCAGCCTCGACGAGTACCGCCGCAAGCGCGATCGTCGCAAGACCCCGGAGCCGTTCGACGGCGAGGTCGACACCGACCGCTCCGACGGCGACGGCCCGATCTTCGTGATCCAGGAACACCACGCCCGCCGCCTGCATTTTGACCTGCGGCTGGAGCATCACGGAGTGCTGGCCTCGTGGGCCGTGCCCAAGAACCTGCCCACCGAACCCAAGGACCGGCGCCTGGCCGTCAACACCGAGGACCACCCGCTGGGTTACGAGACGTTCGAGGGCACCATTCCCAAGGGCGAATACGGCGCCGGGACCATGACCGTCTGGGACCGCGGAACCTACGAGTGCGAGAAGTGGCGCGAGGACGAGATCATCGTGTGGCTCAACGGCGACAAGGTCTCCGGTCGGTACGTGCTGGTGCGCACGAACGCCGAGAAGAACCAGTGGATCGTGCAGTACATGAAGGACCAGTCGCCGGACTCCTTCTACGGGGGCCGCGACAACCCGAAGTCGTCCTACCCTTCAGACGATGATCGATCCGGTGGGTCGGGCAAGGCGTCAGGCCGCGGCTCGAGCACGTCGTCTGGCCGCAGCTCGGACGATGAGCCGGCACGCGACTCCGACATGGCCGACCGACCCGACGCTCCCCCACTGCCGATGATCCCCACCTCTGGGTCGGTGACATCCCTGCCCGAGGACAAGTGGGCCTTCGAGGGTAAGTGGGACGGTTACCGCGTGACCGTGGCGACCGATGGCCGGCGTAGTCGGTTGATGAGCCGCAACGGCAACCCGATGGACTGGCTGGCCGACGGCTTCCCCGGGTTGGCGCAGGCGATCGGGAAACCCGCGGTGCTCGACGGGGAACTCGTGGTGCCAGGCACGGACGGCGTGCCCGAGTTCTCCGCACTCGCCAAACAGGCCGCCGCGGAAGGTGACGACCCGTCGATCGGCCCGGTGCACCTGTTCGTCTTTGACGTGCTGGGACTCGATGGCGTGGACCTCCGCCGCGAGCGGTGGGATCGGCGTCGCGAGGTGTTGGACCTCTTGACGCCGGCACTGGAAAAGGTCGAGCGAGTGCACGTGCCAGGAGTGCTCGACGGCCCCGGCGACCGCGCACTGGACGAGGCAGAGGAGTTCGGCTGGGAGGGCATCGTGGCCAAGCGCCGGGACTCGCACTACCAGTCGGGCAGGCGGGCCAAGACGTGGCTCAAGGAGAAGCTGCTCACCACCACCGAGGCCGTCATCGGCGGCTGGCGACCGGGCAAGGGTGGGCGTTCCGGTTCACTCGGTTCACTGCTGCTCGGGCTGCCCGCACAGACCGGGCTCACCTACATCGGCCGCGTGGGCACCGGCTTCTCCGACCGACAGGGCAAGGCTCTGCTCGAGGAGCTCGAGCCCCTGCGCCGCCGCTCGAGTCCGTTCCTCGAGGACCTGCCGTCCGACGCCCGTCGTGACGCCATCTGGGTGCTGCCCAAGCTCGTGGTGGAGGTCCGGCACCAGGGGTTCACCGAGGACGGGGTGCTGCGGCAGTCGTCGTGGCGGGACATCCGGCGCGACAAGCTGCCGGGGGACCTGTGAGGCACGGTCCCGATCGCCCGCCGTCCGTGAACCGCCCTGACCGGTTCGCGGCACCTCGCCGCGCTGGGAAGGGAAGCCCCCGCACGTGACCGCCCCTGATCCACAGAGCCCGGCCGCCACTATCTCCGCCCTGGGTTCCGCCACCCACTCGCTCAGCGACCTCTCCACGCTGCCCGCGGCACCCGGGCTATACGCGTGGTGGGCGGCCCCAGAGATACTGCCGCAGCTCCCCGGCCCCGCTCATCCGGACAACAACGACCTGCGGATGCTCTACATCGGGAAAGCTTCGAACCTGCGGCGACGGATCATCGGTAACCACCTTCGGAGTAGCGGAAGCTCGACCCTGCGCCGCACCCTCGCCGGCGTGCTGCTGACTGAGCACGGTTACCGCGCCGAACGCACTGACCGCGTCGTGCTGATCGCCCCGGACGAGGCCCGGCTCACGGACTGGATGCGCACCCACCTTCACCTTTCCTGGTGCGAGCATCCCGATCCTGCAGCGATCGAACCGTCCGCCATAAAGCGATGGGCGCCCCCGCTGAACCTCGACCATGCCACCGGCCAGATTCGCGACATCGTCCTGGCCGCGCGCACCGCGTACAACACCAGCGCGTGAGCACGAGCAGACTATTCTCGTGCTTCACCTCACGCGCAGCGCGACTACTGCCGACCCTGCGGGAAGAAGCGCCCAAATCCCCGCCTGCCCGCCGCGTCGTACTGGTGAACCAGGTGCCTGAGCCGCAGGTTCAGCTCATCCATCCGGGCGGTGCGCACCAGAAGGTCGTCGATCGCCTCCGATACCGGCCGGGGATCGTTGAGCAGCGCGTCAGCATCCTCAAGGACGTCCAGGAATTCCGGGTCCCGCGCTGCCCTCTCCTCGATCTTGGGGAACCTCTCGACCAGTGCCGTCCCCACCGCCCGGCTCTCCCGCAGGTCGTACCAGGACTCGACTGTCAGTGAGAGCGCCCTGTGCGCCGCGTCGTGGGCCGCTTCGACCGACGCGGTCGCCTTCTTGGCCGTCACCTGTAGCGGATCCACCCCGGCCAGGAGTCTGCGGCGATGGGCGAGCTCGTCGATCGCCGACCGCACCAGCCACGTGGTGTACCAGAACCAGCCCGCGATCACCGCCAGGAACAGCAGGCCTATGACCACGGGGACGAGGAGCCTCAGCACGGCGTCCGCCACCCGGTAGCGCGACCCCCGAGCGCCCTCATGACCCCACCACCAGCGCGAGCACGATCGACAACGGGACCGCCAGCGCCACCCCGGCGCCGACGAGCTTGGCCGTGGCCGACCACAGCAACCGGGACGCCTCGGTCTGCGCGCCCTGCTCGTCGATCACGGAGGCCTCTCTCGAGGCCACCTCCACCCGGGTGGCCGTCCCCTCCGGCCAACCGCGCGGCACCCGGCGCAGCGGGTTGCGACCGAGGTCATCGGCGGTGAGGGCGGCACGTTGGCCTGACCACTCCCGCAGACCTGCGTCCAGTCGGGTGCGGGCCTGCTCGGCGGCAGCGTTCTGCTGCCGGGCAACGGAACCGGAGTACATCTCCATCGACGCCATCGGGAACGGCCACCTCCCCCTGCGCTGTCGCGGGCCGGAACGGACCTCATTGTCCCACCAGGAGGGGCAGGCGCCGTGTCATTCCGGACACACCCGCAGCTCAGTCGGCGACGTACGGGTTGGTCGCAGTGTGATGGCGGACCCGGGCGGGCACCACGAAGAGCATGACCGCCACGAGAACCGCCATCGCCGCCCCGGCCGCGAACCCCGGCAGCGTCCCGAGCACCAGCGAGAACACCAGCGCGGCCAGCCCCACCAACGCGATCGACAACATGACCAGGCCCACGCGGGCCAGCGTCGCGGACAGTCGCAGCACCCGGTCCTTACGGTGGGAGCGGAACACCGCGCGGTGGATCATCACCGGGGCCAGCAGGACGACCGTCGAGGCGAGGGCGAGCGACAGGACCACCAGGTAGAGGGCGCGACCGCCGCCCCCGATGTCCGCGAACCGGTCCTGGAACGGCACCACCAGCAGGAAGCCGGTGAGGACCTGGCCGCCGGTCTGGACGATGCGCAGCTCCTGGAGCAGCTCGATCCAGTTGCGGTCGATCCGCTGAGCCTCGGTCTCGTCGCGCTCCACGGCCAGGTCCTCGCGGGGTTCCCCGGTGCCCTCGACGTCCATGTCGCTCCCTTCGCCGCGTGCCCCCATCGTCGTCCGCCCGGCTCGGCGACGGAAGCGCTCCCGGCACATCCGGGGAGCGACCACACGACGTGGCGGCGGCGCTCAGGCCGCGGCCGCCAGCCTCTTCTCGTCGATGGTGCGGTCGAAGACCAGCGCGTAGAGCAGGCCCGCGCCCACTGCGGTATAGGGCCAGAGAAGATAGAAGATCACTCCCATCGACATCGGCAGGCCCCAGAGCACGGCGTCCCCGGATGCGGTGAGGATCGACCACAACACCAGCACGCCCAGCCCCGCGCAGTAGGCGACGATCGCGATGGTCGACACCCTCTCCCACGAGCCGTCGGAGTGCAGGGAGCCGAGGAGCATCATGATCACGGCGAAGAGCGGCACGGCGATGAACACCATCTGCCACGTGTCGGTGAACATCCCGAGCAGCGCGAAGGCGGCCACTGCCACGAACGCGTGGATCAGGATTCCGGCGCGCTTGTGGTCGGGCTCGGGAGCGTCTGCGGGGTCGAGCGAGCGGTCGAGACCGCCGTCGAGTGCGCCGCCGCGTGCGACGGGATCAGAGGCGTGATCAGACATGGTCGTTCCTTTCGGTGGACCTGGCGGTCGGGGCCGACGCCGCGGTCGTGGTGGACGCGGCGGTCGGGGTGGCAGCCGCGCCGCTGAGCTGCGGATCGCTCCCAGCCCTCCGGCCGCTGTACAGGTATTCCAGGGTGGCGTCGGGGTGACGGTTGGAGGTCATCAGCGAGACCACGTAGAACAGCAGGATCGACACGAGCAGTGAGATGCCGCCGACCTGCATGAACGCCGGGACGGAGATGATGTCCCGCGCGGCCAGCGAGGTGATGATCATGTTGCCGAGGATCGCGAACGCCACGGTCACGGTCGCGGCGGTGGCCGTGGCGCGATGCCAGTAGATGGACATGACCACCGGGCCGACGATCGCTGCGGCGAAGGCGGCCCAGCCCAGCGCGCCGAGCAGGAACACCACCTGGGAGAGGAACAGGGTGAGCAGGACCGACAGGACCACCAGGGTCAGGCTCGCGATCCGGCTCCACAGCAGCTCGCGGACCACCTTGATACCAAACGCGCCGGGAAGGTCGCGCATCATCGACGAGGCGCCGATGGTGATGAAGCTCGAGGCCGAGGACATGATGGCCGCGAGCAGGCCGGTCAGCGCGATGCCGCCGACGATCGGATTGGTCACCGAGTCGAGGAACCAGATGGCGGTGTCGTCGATGTTCTCGAGCTCGGGGGCGTCGCCGGTGATGGTCATGGATCGGGTGGACAGGCCGATGCCCACCGAGAACAGGGTGGTGATGGCGTAGGCGATACCTGCAACGGCTGCACCCCACTTGAGCTGCGTCATGTCACGGAGCATGAGGAACTTGGTGAGCAGCTGCGGCTGGCCCACCGCACCCACGAAGATCAGGAGTCCAAACGCGAAGATGTAGGTGGGGGCCTGCACGCCGTCGATCGAGAGCAGTTCCGCGCTTGTGGTGGAGATGGTGTCGAGCATGGGGAGCCAGCCGCCGGCCACCTGGACGGCGAAGATGAACAGCCCCACGGACATGACCACCATGAGCACGCCCTGGACGAGGTCGGTCCACACGGCCGCGAGCATGCCGCCGGCCATCGTGTAGGCGGCCACGACCATCGAGCCGATCCAGGCGCTGGTGGCGATCGAGGTGCCGAGCAGCAGGGAGATGATCACGCCGATCGAGGTGACCTGCGCCGTCATGTAGGCGACGGAGGCGATGAACACCGCGACCGACATGGTGGCGTGGGAGGTGCGGTCCTGGAAACAGACCCGGATGAGGTCGGGTACCGAGTAGACGCTGTGCTTCTTGCCGATCCAGTTGAGCCGGCTCCCCAGGAGGAACCAGGCGGCGGCGAACCCGAACGGCGCGAACAGGCCCACGGCGATGAGCGCCTGCAGGCCCCAGGAGTACGTCTGCCCGGTGCCGCCGACCATGCCCCAGCCGGACTGGATGGATGAGAAGCTGGCGATCGCCATCACGAAGAAGCCCAGGGACTGCCCCGCGACGAGGAACTCCTTGGCCGACTTCATCTTGGTGTTGGCCCACGCGCCGATGGCGAACATGAGCACGAAATAGGCGAGAACGACGCCTATGACGACGGGATTGTTCATGAGGGATCCTCAGGGGTCGGTCGGGCGTGGTCGGATGTCGGTCGGGCGTGATCGGCCCGCAGCTTGGCGCGGCGGATCTTGCCGGTGTTGGTGGTGGGGAGCTCGTCGAGGAAGCGCACCTCCCGCGGGTACTGGTAGAAGGCCAGGCGCTCCTTGACCAGGGCCCGGATCTCGCGGGCCAGCTCGTCGGTGCCGCTGACCCCCTCGGCGGGGACGACGTACGCGACGATCGCCTCTCCGCGCAGCTCGTCCGGCACGCCGATCACGGCCACCATCTCGACGCCACCGTGGCGCAGGATCTGGTCCTCGATCTCGCCGGGGCCCACTCGGTAGCCGGCCGAGGAGATCAGGTCGTCGTTGCGGCCGGAGAACCAGAAGTTCCCCCTCTCGTCGACCCTCGCCAGATCCCCGGTGTGCAGGACCCCGTCGGCGGTCTTCTCCGCCGTCTTGTCGGGGGCGTTCCAGTAGCGCAAGAACGCATTGGGGCTGGGCAGGCGCACGCAGACCTCGCCGACCTCGCCCGTGGCGACCGGTCGCGACGTCTCGTCCAGCAGCACCAGCTCGAAACCGGGCGTCGGTCGGCCCATGGAGCCGGGCGGGGTCGCGAACTCGGCGTGGCAGGTGCCCACCGTCAGATTGCATTCGGTCTGGCCGTAGATCTCGTTGACCTGCACGCCCAGCGCCTCGCGCGCCCACTCGGCCACGGCCTCGCCCAGCGCCTCGCCCCCGGAGAACGCGGCCCGCAGCCCGGTGTGCGAGTAGTCCACCTCGGAGGCGCGCATCATCTTGAGGATGGTCGGCGGCAGGAACGAGCAGGTCACGCCGTGCCGCCGCAGGATGTGCTCCACGGTCTCCGGGCTGGGCCGCCGGGCAGACGCCACCACGGGTACACCGCTGTAGAGGCTCGGCAGCAGCACGTCGAGCAGCCCGCCGGCCCACGCCCAGTCGGCCGGGGTCCAGAACACGTCGCCCGATTCGCCCGGCGCAGCGTTCCGGGGGAACCCGTCGAGCGCGCGGACCACTCCGGGCATGTGCCCCAGCACCACGCGGTGTCCGTGCAGGGCTCCCTTGGGCTGGCCGGTGGTTCCGGAGGTGTAGATGAGCAGGGCCGGGTCGTCGGGTCCGGTATCCGCGACGACGACGGCGAGGTCGGCCGAGTCCGTCACCGACAACGGCAGCACGGTGAGCGCACCCGCCTCGGTCGCCGGGGCCGTGCC
>NZ_JAALED010000059.1:0-4221 GCF_014145155.1 Dietzia sp. B19
GGGAGCCGCGACGGTCGGGGCCGCCGCACCCACCTCCGGCCAGGCGGCCGGGCACCCGGGCTGGGCCCCGTCGTCGGTTCTGGTGGGGGAGGACGACGACTCCGAGCAGGTGCTCCTGGCTCTGGCACGGAGGACACCGTCCCGCGATCACCGGGACCGCGCCGCGGCACAGGTCGCGACCGCGGTGCTCGGCGGTGGACTGAGTTCCCGACTGTTCCAGCGGGTCCGCGAGGAGCTCGGGCTGGCCTACACCGTGTACGCGTCGATGGACCAGTTCCGTGCGACCGGACTCGTCTCGGTCGTCGCCGGCAGCCCCGTCGGGCGGGTGGACGCCCTCAGCGGTGCGCTGGCCGAGGTCGTCGCCGGGATGGTGAACGATCCCCCGTCCGGCGACGAGGTCGACCGCGCGATCGGGCACCTCACCGGATCGATCAGGCTCGGGCTGGACGACCCACTGTCGCGGATGACGCGGATCGGCCGCCACCTGCTGGACCGCGACACTGTGGTGACCGTCGGGGAGTCGCTCCACCGGCTCCGCACCGTGCACCGCGACGACGTGGCGGACTACTGGACGGGCGAGACCGCGCCCTGGTGTCTGGCGGCCGTCGGGCCGGGCATGCCCGATGCCGGCGGCGCGGCTGATCTGCTCGCCGGCGTGGGCGGATAGGCTGGTGAGCGGTGTGACGACCGATGAGGAGACGATGACGGTGACGAAGGTCGGAGTGCTCGGTGCACGCGGCAAGGTGGGCACGGCGATCTGCGAGGCGGTTCGCGCGGCGGAGGACATGGAACTCGTCGCCGAGGTGGACCAGGGCGACCGGCTGCAGATGCTCACCGACGCCGGCGCGGAGGTGGTCGTGGACTTCACGCACCCCGACGTGGTGATGGACAACCTCGACTACTGCATCACACACGGCATCCACGCCGTGGTCGGCACGACCGGCTTCACCGACGAGCGGTTGGAGACACTGCGCGGACTGCTCGCGTCCCACCCGGATACCGGGGTGCTCGTGGCACCCAACTTCGCGATCGGAGCCATCCTCATGATGCGCTTCGCGGTCCAGGCGGCGAGGTATTTCCCCTCGGCCGAGATCGTGGAACTGCACCACCCGAACAAGGCCGACGCACCCTCGGGTACGGCACACCGCACGGCGGAGATGATGGCCGCCGCCCGCGCCGCGGCAGGGATGGGGCCCTCCCCGGACGCCACCTCCACCGAGCTGGAGGGGGCGCGGGGCGCAGATGTCGGCGGGGTGAGGGTGCACTCGGTCCGCGTGACCGGCCTGATCGCGCACCAGGAGGTCCTCCTGGGTACACAGGGGGAGACCCTGACCATCAGGCACGATTCCCTCGATCGCTCCTCCTTCGCGCCCGGTGTGCTCCTGGGCGTGCGGTCGATCGCGGGCGCTCCGGGACTCACCGTGGGGCTCGACGCCTTCATGGATCTGTAGGCCGGCCCGTGGACAGAGTCGTCAAGCCGCTGGTCATGGCCCTCACGGCGGTGGGTCTGGTGGTGGCGTTCGGTTACCTGCTCTACCTCGGGTGGTCCATGATCAGCCGGTCCGAGTACCTCGCCATGCGTGGACTGGGCGTCGGGATCGTCCTGCTCACCGTCGTCGGGGCGTGGGCGATGTGGGCGATCCTGCGGAACGGATTCGAACTCCAGCGGATCTCCGCCGCGGCAGCCCAGGAGGGGATCGAACTCGATATCTCCGACCTGGACCACCGCCCGTCCGGGCGACTCGAGCACGCCGCCGCCGATGAGCTGTTCGACCGCGTCAGTGCGGAGTACCAGGCGTCTCCGGACGACTGGCGTACCAACTATCGGTTGGCCCGCGCCTACGACCACGCGGGCGACCGCCTCCGTGCCCGTGAGGTGATGCGGGCGGCCATCGCCCTGCGGGAGGCGGAGTCCTCCGGGACCGGGGATCCGCGATGAGCACCGTCCTCGTGGTCCACCACGCTCCGTCCCCCAGGCTCCGACGAATCCTGGAGGCACTGGAGAGGGGTCTGGCCCATCCCGACCTCGAGGGCATCGAGGTCGAATCAGTGCCCGCACTTGCGACCACCGACGACCACGTTCTCCGTGCGGACGGCTACGTCCTGCTCACCCCGGCCAACTTCGGCTACATGTCCGGTGCACTCAAGCACTTCTTCGACCGCACGTACTACACCTGCGAGGGTGCGGTGGCCGGTCGGCCCTACGCCCTCTGCGTGCACGGGGACAACGACACCTCCGGGGCGGTGGCCTCGGTCGAACGGATCACCACCGGGTGGGACCTCCGCCAGGTCGCCCCGGCCCTACAGCTCACCGGCGAGCCCGGTCGTGAGGAACTCGACACCGCGTCCGAGGTCGCCGCGACGGTCGCCGCACACCTTCTCGGCTGACCCGCCGGGCGACACGACACCAGAGGGAGTCCCACCATGTCCGAGCTCGTCCGGCGGCAGGTCCGCATGGTCGCGCACACCGCGTTCACCCCACCCGACGAGATCGGTTGGGAGACGGATGCGGACGGCGGCTCCGCCCTGGCCGAGTTCGCCGGCCGCGCCTGCTACCAGAGCTGGGACAAACCCAACCCGCGCACCGCGTCGAACGCCGGGTACCTGAGGCACATCCTCGAGGTGGGGCACCTCTCGGTGTTCGAGCACGCGAGCGTGACGTTCTACATCACCGGTATCTCCAGGTCGTGCACCCACGAGCTCATCAGGCACCGCCACTTCTCCTACAGCCAGCTGTCGCAGCGGTTCGTCCCGGAGCATGATTCCAAGGTGGTGCCCCCGCCCGCGATCGCCGACGACCCGGAGCTGGTGGAGATCTTCCGCCGCGCCACCGACGCGTCGCGGGAGGCCTACGCGGAGATGCTCGCCAAGCTCGAGGAGAGGTTCGCCGACGTCCCCAACCCGATGCTGCGTCACAAGCAGGCCCGGCAGGCCGCGCGGTCGGTCCTGCCCAACGCCACCGAGACCCGCATCGTGGTGACCGGCAACTACAGGTCGTGGCGGCACTTCATCGGAATGCGGGCGACCGAGCACGCGGACACCGAGATCCGAGGACTGGCGATCGACGTCCTGCGTCAGTTGCGACATGCGGCGCCTGCGGTGTTCTCCGATTTCGAGATCACCTCGCTGGAGGACGGCTCCGAGATCGCGGTGAGCCCCTACGTCCTGGAGGGATGAAGCGGTTCACCGGGTCGGAATCGGGACTTCCCGTGGTCTGCGGGTAGTCTGGGAGGCCATGACACACGTGACCACTGGGGGCCCGATGTCGGCGGACGGTCGGCCGGCCCCCACCCGACCCGGACGCCCCACGCCGTTCGGCACGGTGCTCACGGCGATGGTCACCCCGTTCGGGTCCGACGGTTACGTCGACCTGAAGGCCGTCGCACGTGTCGCGGAACACCTCGTGGAGTCGGGGTGCGACGGTCTCGTCGTGTCCGGGACCACGGGAGAGTCGCCCACCACCACGGACGCGGAGAAGATCGCGGTTCTCGAGGCCGTTCTGGCCGCGGTGGGGGACAGGGCGACGGTGGTGGCCGGAGTCGGGACATACGACACCGCACATTCCGTGCACCTCGCGCGCCAGGCGGCGTCCGTCGGTGCCCACGGCATGCTCGTGGTGACCCCGTACTACTCCAAGCCCACCCAGGCCGGACTCGACGCCCACTTCCGGGCGATCGCCGACGCCACCGACCGACCGGTGATGCTCTACGACATCCCACCGCGGTCCGTGGTCCCGATCCAGGCGGAGACGCTCATCGGACTGTCGTCCCACCCGAACATCGTCGCCGTCAAGGATGCCAAGGGCGACTTCCACGACGCGGTCACGGTGATGTCCCACTGCGACCTCGTCTACTACTCGGGCGACGACCAACTCAACCTCCCGTGGCTGGCCGTGGGAGCCAGCGGTTTCGTCAGCGTGATCGGCCACGTGGCCGCCGCGCGCCTCGTCGAGCTGCGCCGCGCCTTCCTCGCGGGCGAGGTCGACACCGCGCGACATATCAACCTCGGACTCCTCCCGCTCTTCGACGCCCAACGGGCGCTCGGCGGCGTGTCGATGTCCAAAGCAGCACTAGAACTTCTCGGGATCCCGGCCGGAGTGCCGCGACTCCCGCAGTTACCACCGACCACCGAGCAACGGGACGCACTGGCGTCGCTGTTGCACAGAGCAGGAGTCATCAGATGACGGAGAACCCGACCAACAGCCGCGGACGCGGCCGGACC
>NZ_JAALED010000546.1:0-1487 GCF_014145155.1 Dietzia sp. B19
GTCGTCGCCCAGCACGACGAGACCGCCGGTTCCGGACCGTCGGATCCGGTCCAGCGCATCACGGAGCGGCGTGCCCGGGGCCAGACGCCGGAGAACGGCGCGCACGGCCGCGTCGGCGGGGGAGCCGTCGGCCGCGCGGGCGGACAGGGCGGACGTCTCAGTGCCCCTCGGAGTGGGTCTCGACCGGACGGGTGTACTCGTCGCTGGCCGGGACCTCGGCGATGACGGCCGCCGCCATCTCGATCTGGTCGCCGTTGGAGAAGGAGACGGTGGCCGGCACCGAGGTGCCGATCTGGAGGTCGTCCGCACCGGGGAGCGTGGCGGTGGTCCGCTCGACGCAGAGGGAGTCCCCGGCGGGGACGGGCTCGGCGTCCTCCGCCGCCGAGACGACCAGCGAGCACCCGCGCTCGAGGGGCTGCGACTCGCCGATCTGCGCCTCGATCCCGTCGATCTCGAGACGGTCGAGGGAGATCGACTCGCCCAGGCCGGTCCCGGTGAAGGAGGCGACGAACCCGAGACGCGCCTCTCCCGTCTCGGGGAGGACCACCACGAGGTCGTTGACGTACAGCTCGCCCGCGGAACCCTGCCCACCGTCCACCGCGGCGACCTGACCGGCCGTCTGCGAGATCTGGCCGGCGCCACACGCGGACATGCCGACGGCGGTACCCACGGCCAGGACTACGAGCGCGGTGCGGCGCAGGCCGGTGTTCGGTGAAGTCACGTCAGGCTCCTCGGGAGATGGTCGTTCTCAGGCCGGTCTCATCGTAGTCCACAGTCGGTCGTGACCGGCGCCAGAGTGCGCCCCTCGCACCCCCCGGATGCGCCGGTCGGGCCGTTCGGGTTGCTGACCTGCATAAACGGATAACCCCAGCGCTGAGGGCGTGCTAAGATGGCTCAGTCGAAAGGGGAAAGCCACTCATGGAGTTCAAGGTCGGCGACACTGTCGTCTACCCGCATCACGGCGCCGCAAGTATCCAGGCGATCGAGATGCGGACGGTCAAGGGCACCGAGAAGGAATACCTCGTCCTCAAGGTTTCGCAGGGCGATCTCACGGTCCGGGTTCCGGCCGAGAACGCCGAGTACGTGGGCGTGCGCGACGTGGTCGACGAGGCGGGGCTCGACAAGGTCTTCGATGTCCTGCGTACCGAGCACGCCGAGGAGCCGACCAACTGGTCGCGCCGCTACAAGGCGAACGGCGAGAAGCTGGCCTCGGGGGACGTGAACAAGGTCGCCGAGGTCGTCCGCGACCTGTGGCGTCGCGACCTGGACCGGGGCCTGTCCGCCGGCGAGAAGCGCATGCTCGCCAAGGCGCGGCAGGTACTGGTCGGCGAACTCGCACTGGCCGACCGTGCGGACGAGCACCGTGCGGACGAGCTCCTCGAGCAGGTCCTGGCCGCCGCGGCCGCGCCGGCCTGACGCGACCCGCGCGAGTGACCCGGTCCTCTGTGACGCGGAACGGATCGAGTGGCCACCCGGCCCCCACGGGC
>NZ_JAALED010000547.1:0-2036 GCF_014145155.1 Dietzia sp. B19
GGCCGCGGTCCCGGCGCCGGCGATGGCGGCTCCGGCCGCGAGCAGTCCTGCGGTGGCGACACGACGCCCGGTCGAGTTGGCCTTGATGCTGTGGGCTCCCACGAGAGTGATTTCCTCTTTCTTCCTGGACACCGACCGGGTTAGCTGACGGGTTCGGACACGGAAGTCTGTCCTACGCCCGGACCTCTCGGCCCTCGGGCGATTCACCCCAGTGGAACGTGGTTCCCCGGTGCACCGTGGTTGGCGCTTTGGTGGTGACCCCGGCCCCCCACCGGCGGGCGGGTGATGACTTCCGAGGTCTCGAAAAGGTTACGAAACCATCTCGTCGAAGTCCAGTCCATCCGCTAGGCGGCCGTCTCCGAGGCCATGATCTCGACCGTCGAGACCATTCCGAGCTCCATGAGCACCTCGATCGCCGAACGCACCTCCGGCTCCAGGACGTACCCACACGACTCCTCGGAAAGCGCGTCCACCTGCGACTCTCCGGCCAGGAGCACCGAGACGACGCAGTCCTCACACCGGCGCGGGCGGGCCGGGCACCGTGAGCAGTCCATCGAGAACATGATCTACATCACACTCCGTCCTGGGCGTGTTGCCCATTCGTTACCGGGCCGCGATCTACGGCTCGAGGCCGACCGTAACGGCGGGGTACGACATCCCCCTCCGCGGCGGCGGGCCGCACCCGGCCTCCGCCACGACCGTCCGCCCCGCCACTGTCGGACCGGGTCGCTACCGTCGGCACCATGCCCACTCCCCCGACGCGAGAGCCGGTCCGCACGCCCGGGCCCCAGGGGGTCCAGGCGGCGTTCGACGAACTCGAACCGATGCTCTCCGAGGTGACGTTCGTCGTGGTCGACCTGGAGACCACCGGCACCCGACCGGGGACGGACGAGATCACCGAGATCGGCGCGGTCCGCGTACGGGGCGGCGAGGTCCGGGCTGAGCTGTCCACGTTCGTCGCCATCGACGGTGCCCTGCCGGGGCACATCAGCAGGCTCACCGGTATCGACCCCGGCAACCTCGTCGGGGCGCCCACCCTCGGAGAGGTGATGGCGACGTTCCTGGAGTTCTCCCGCGGCGCCGTCCTGGTCGCCCACAACGCCCGGTTCGACCTCGGTTTCCTCCGGGCGGCTGCCGTCTCCACCGACCATCAGTGGCCGGATCCCCCGTCGATCTGCACGCTCGCCCTGGCACGTCGGATTCTCCACCGTGGCGAGACCCGCGGACACCGTCTCGGTGAACTCGCCGCCCATCTGGGATCCACCGTCGAGCCCAACCACCGGGCGCTCCAGGACGCCCGCGCCACCGTCGACGTCCTCCACGCCCTGATCTCCAGGGTCGGGGACTGCGGGGTGGCCACCCTCACCGAGCTCCGGTCGTACGACGGCCGCCTCGCCCCCGAGGTACTGCGCCGCGCCGCGCTGACCGAAGCGCTCACCACCGGTCCCGGCGTCTACCTCTTCCGTGACGGGTCGGGGGGCGCCCTGTACGTGGGGTCATCCGTGTCGGTGCGGCGGAGGGCCCGTTCCTACTATTCCGGAGCCGACTCGCGCAGCAGGATGCGCACGATGGTCGGGCTGGCCGCGAGTGTCGAGTCGGTGCCCTGTGCGCACCTCCTGGAGGCGTGGACCGTCGAGGAGCGGCTCATCGATTCCCTGCAACCGCCATACAACCGGCGCTCGCGGAGTCCCCGTCGCGGGTGGTGGCTCTCCCCACCCTCCGGGCGCGCGATCCGTGGACAGGTCACCCGCACACCGGAGCACCCGTCCGCCCTCGGCCCGTTCCGGAGATCCGAGGACGCCAGGTCGGCGTGGCTGGACCTCGTCGAGACCCTCGGTTCCCCGCCCGACGCGGAGGACTGGGAGGCGCTGGTCGCCGGCCGGAGCTCCGCGACCGTCAGGGCGATGGTCGACCAGATCGACGCGATCGCGGCGGGCGGAGCGTTCGAGCGCGCGGCCCGGTTGCGCGATCGCACGGCGACGCTCGTCCGGATCCTCACCCGGCAACAGGAGCTCGCCGCCACCGCCGGCCTGCCC
>NZ_JAALED010000548.1:0-1693 GCF_014145155.1 Dietzia sp. B19
AGGCCGCCGAGCGGACCCGGGTGTTCCTCGGGCTGCTCCGGGCGATCATCTCGCACCCCAAGCCCGTGATCGCCGCCGTGGACGGCCACGTCCGCGCCGGCGGGATGGGACTGGTGGCCGCCTGCGACCTCGCCCTCGCCGGGCCGACGTCGACGTTTGCGCTCACCGAGGTCCGCCTCGGTCTGGCGGCGGCCATGATCTCGGTGCCGCTGGCGGCGCGGATCAACTCACGGGACCTCGCACGCGCCCTGCTGACCGGTGAGAAGTTCGACTCGGCGCACGCGAGTCGGATCGGCCTGCTCTCGGAGGCGGTCGACGACGTCGACGCGGCCGTCAACGAGTTGGTCGCCGCGTTCCGGCCCTGTTCACCGCAGGGACTGGCGGAGAACAAGGCGCTGCTGGCGGCGCCGATGCTGGCCGATCTCGACGCCCGTGGAGAGGACCTGGCCGGGGTGACCGCCCGCCTGTTCACCACCGCCGAGGTCGCCGAGGGGATGACCGCATTTCTTGAGCGCCGACCGCCCTCCTGGGCGACGCCGGACGCGTAGCGTATGCGATGTCGTTGATGTGTGACCGTCACCACATCGCCCGCGTTCAACCCGAGAGGTAATGCCATGCGCACCAGAGCAGCCATCATCCGTGAACCCAAGCAGGACGCCTGGGAGATCGTCGACGTCGACATCGACGACCCCAAGGCGGGGGAGGTGCAGGTCAAACTCGCCGCCTCGGGGCTGTGCCACTCGGACGAGCACCTGCTCACGGGGGACCTGCAGTTCGAGACCTATCCGATCATGGGTGGCCACGAGGGCGCGGGCGTGGTGACCAAGGTGGGAGAGGGTGTCACCGGGCTCGAGGAGGGGGATCACGTCGTCCTGGCGTTCATCCCCGCCTGCGGCACCTGCCCGCCCTGTTCCGAGGGGCTGCAGAACCTCTGTGACAACGGCGCCGGGCTGCTGAGCGGCCGGGCCATCAGCGACGACGGCTACCGGGTGCACACCGCCGACGGCGAACCCGTGGCGACCATGTGCGTCCTGGGCACCTTCGCGCCGCACGTCACCGTCCACCAGTCCTCGGTCGTCAAGATCGAGAAGGACATCCCCCTGGACAAGGCCGCCCTGCTCGGATGCGGTGTCTGCACGGGGTGGGGCTCGGCCACCGAGATCGGCCAGGCCAAGGAGGGCGACGTCGTGGTGGTGGTCGGCGTGGGCGGGATCGGGATCAACTCCGTCCAGGGCGCCGCCGCGGCGGGGGCGCGCGTCATCGTGGCCGTGGACCCGGTGGAGTTCAAGCGGGAGAAGGCGATGGAGTTCGGGGCGACACACACGTGTGCCTCGATGGACGACGCCATGGCGCTGGTGGGGGAGCTCAGCTGGGGGCGCATGGCGGACCTGGTCCTGCTCACCATGGGAGTGGTGGACGGGAAGGACCTGCTGCCCGGGCTGATGCTCACCGGCAAGGGGCGCCGCTGCGTGGTCGTGGGGCTGGGGGACATGATGGCCGTCGACGCGCAGATCTCCATCCTCGACCTGGCCATGCAGCAGAAGACCCTGCAGGGGGCGATCTTCGGTGGCACCGGCCCGCGCAAGCAGATCCCGCACCTGCTGCACCAGTACCGCGCCGGGAACCTCAAACTGGACGAGCTCGTCACCAAGACGTACCGGCTCGAGGAGATCAACCAGGGGTACCAGGACAT
>NZ_JAALED010000549.1:0-1537 GCF_014145155.1 Dietzia sp. B19
CAAGGTCGTCGTCAACGACCTCGGCGGCGACGTCCACGGCGAGGGTGGCACCACCTCCCCGGCCCAGCGCGTCGTCGACGAGATCGTCGCCACCGGCGGCGAGGCCATGGTCGACGGCAACGACATCACCGACGAGGCCGCGGTCGACGCGCTGGTCTCCTCGGTCATCGACAAGTGGGGGCGCATCGACATCCTCATGAACAACGCCGGCATCCTGCGCGACAAGTCGTTCGCCAAGATGGACAACGACGACTTCCGCAAGGTCCTCGAGGTCCACCTCATGGGCTCGGTCAACTGCACCAAGGCCGTCTGGCCCCACATGGCCGAGGCCGGATACGGCCGCATCCTCATGACCACCTCGTCCTCGGGTATCTACGGCAACTTCGGCCAGAGCAACTACGCCGCCGCCAAGTCCGGCCTGGTCGGCCTGATGAACGTGCTCGCCATCGAGGGCGCCAAGAAGAACATCAAGGTCAACTCCATCGCCCCCACGGCCGCCACCCGCATGACCGAGGACCTGCTCCCACAGCGGGTCCTGGACATCATGGGCCCGGAGACCATCGCGCCCGGCGCCCTGTTCATGGTCAGCGAGGACGCGCCCACCAAGACCATCCTCGGTGCCGGCGCCGGCGTGTTCGCCGTTTCCCAGATGGTCGAGAGCCGCGGGGTCTACCTCCCGGACAACGCCCGCACCCCCGAGGTCGTGGCCGAGCGGTGGAACGAGATCGCCGACGTCACCGACGCGAACCCCCTGGAGTCGGCGTTCGAGCAGACCTCCAAGTACGCCGCGCTCGCGGCGCGCGAACTGGGGCTCCACCTCGAGAGCTGAGCCGCGGGGCGCGTGCGCGGGGATAGACTCCGCTCACGCGCCTGGCGCTCCGCCACGGTCTTCTCACCCCTGGACCGGTCTTGACCACGACACCGTCGACGGAGACGATCCGCGGCTTCACCCGTTCCCTGCACCCGGTCGGACTGGCCGTCGCGCTGCTGTTCTTCGTGTGGTCCATGACGCCCTCCCTGTTGCCGCGGGTGTGGCCCCTGCAGGCCGTGGCGACCGGGATCAGCCTCGCGACCGGGTACGGTCTGGGCTGCCTGATCGCATGGGCGGTCCGCTCCTGCGGGGTCTCCCCGGACCATTCCGCCCGCCTGCGCAGGATCGGGTGGTGGTCCCTGGCCGTCACGGCCGCGGTGACCGTCCCGACGTTCCTGGTCCTGGGGTCCTGGTGGCAGCAGATCACCCGGGACCTGGCCGGCGTCGAGCGCATCGACCGCGCCAACTACCTGCTCGTCCTGGTGCTGTCACTACTGGTCGCGACGGTCATCCTCGCGGCGGCCAGGGGGATCCGGCGTGGCACGGCGGCGCTGACCCGGATCGCCGCACCTCACGTCCCGGCCCCACTCGCCCGCGTCGTGGCGCTGGGTCTCGTGGTCCTCATCGCCGTGCTGTCGATCAACGGGCTCGTCCACCGCGGGGTGATCGGCCTGGCCGACAGGACGGCCTCCGCCGCGGACCACGGCACCGCCGAGGGCGTGCGGC
>NZ_JAALED010000550.1:0-1497 GCF_014145155.1 Dietzia sp. B19
ACGGACGGGGACGGGCCCGGGCGGGGTCGCCACGGGGTCGACTGTGCGGTTCACGGCCGCCGGTGTCGGCCGGACCGACGCGCCCGGCGCGCGAAGAACCGCCCGTCGATCGCGTCGACGACGATCGACTGCGCGAACGCGGTGCTGAGGTTCTCCGAGGTGATCACGTCGTCGATCAGGCCGGTGGCCGTGACCCCTCCCTCCGCGAGGAGCATCGCGTGGGTGAAACCCGGGGGTATCTCCTCCACGTGGTGGGTCACCAGGACGGTGGCGGGCGCGTCGGGGTCGAGGGCCATGTCCGCCAGACGGGCGACCAGATCCTCCCGGCCCCCCAGGTCCAGCCCCGCCCCCGGCTCGTCGAGCAGGAGCAGCTCCGGGTCGGTCATCATCGCGCGGGCGATCAGCACCCGCTTGCGCTCACCCTCCGAGAGGGTCCCCCAGGTCCGGTCGGCCAGGTGCTCTCCGCCGATCATCTCCAGCGTGTCCGCCGCGCGGTCGAAGTCGGCCTGGTCGTACGCCTCCCGCCACCGGCCCAGCACGGCGTACCCGGCGGAGACCACCAGGTCCTTGACCACCTCGTCGCCGGGGATCCGGCCGGCCACCGCCGCGGACGACAGGCCCACCCGGCTGCGGAGCTCGGTGACCTCGGTGCGACCCAGTTGCTCCCCCAGGATCACCGCCGAACCGGTGCTCGGGTACTCGAGCGCCGAGGCGATCCGGAGCAGCGAGGTCTTGCCCGCACCGTTGGGGCCCAGGACGACCCACCGCTCGTCCAACTCGACCTGCCAGGTGACGGGGCCCACCAGCGTCCGCCCGTCCCTCCGGAGCGAGACGTCGGTCAGGTCCAGGACGAGGTCGGGATCGGTCTCGATAGGCGTTCTCACGGACCCCATCTAACCCCCTATCCGGTGGCCGGGTGGCGAGGAACACGGCTCGTGCGCGTGAACACCGGCGCGACGCCCCTCCCCGATCGACGCCCGCTTCGATAGCGTCGTGTGCGTAGAGGCGTCCGCACCCCGGAGCCCGCAGCCGAGAGGAGCACCGACGTGAACGACCGTCTGGCCATCGACGAGGTCCGCCCCCTGGTCTCCTGCGGGAGGTTCCCCGCCAAGTCGGTCGTGGGTGAGGTGGTGCCGATCTCGGCGACCGTGTGGCGGGAGGGCCACGACGCGCTGTCGGCGAGCCTGGTGGTCCGCCGTCCCGGTGGGGCCTCCTCCCGGACGACCATGTCCCCCGGGGTGGAGGCGGACACCGTCCACGCGCTGCTCACCACCGACGCCCCCGGGATGTGGTCGTTCCGTGTCGAGGCCTGGTCGGATCCGTTCGCCACGTGGAACAGCGGCATCGTCAAGAAGATGGACGCCGGCCAGGGCGCCGACGTCCTGGGCAACGAGTTCGAGGTGGGCGCCCGGGTCCTGGACGCCGGCGCCGCACAGGCGATCGCGTCGGGCGACCCCGACCGGGCCACGCTGCTGACGGATGCGGCCACCGCGCTCC
>NZ_JAALED010000551.1:0-1066 GCF_014145155.1 Dietzia sp. B19
CACCCGGGAGTCCGGGTGCCGCCGTCGGAGGAGTACCCGCGAGCGCGGGTACCAGGGGCGGATCAGGCCTGGCCGACCTCGAAACGGAGGAAGGCCGTCACCGTGGCGCCGGCCTCGGTGAGGAGCGCGCCGACGGTCTTCTTGCTGTCGGTGACGGACGGCTGGTCCAGGAGGACGACGTCCTTGTAGAAGCCGTTGAGACGACCCTCGACGATCTTCTGCAGAGCCTGCTCGGGCTTGCCCTCCTCGCGGGCGGTGGCCTCCGCGATCTCGCGCTCCTTGGCCACGATCTCGGCGGGCACCTCGTCGCGCGAGACGTACTGCGCCTTGAGCGCGGCGATCTGCATGGCGGCCGAGCGGGCGGCGGCCTCGGCGGACTCGCCCTCGCCCTGGTAGGCCACCATCACGCCGACGGCCGGCGGGAGGTCGGAGGAGCGCTTGTGGAGGTAGACCGCGACGGGGCCGTCGAGCTTGCCCACGCGACGCAGGACCAGCTTCTCGCCGGACTTGGCGGAGAACGAGACCACCGCGTCGGAGACCGTCGACCCGTCGAGCTCGGCGCCGTTGAGGGCGTCGAGGTCGGAGATGCCCTGGGAGGCGGCGACGTCGACGATCTTGTCGGCCAGCGCGATGAACTCGGCGCTCTTCGCCACGAAGTCGGTCTCGGAGTTGAGTTCGATCATGACACCGTCCTTGACGGCGACGAGGCCCTCGGCGGTGGTGCGCTCCGCACGCTTGCCCACGTCCTTGGCGCCCTTGATACGCAGGACCTCGACGGCCTTGTCGAAGTCGCCGTCGGTCTCCTCGAGTGCCTTCTTGCAGTCCATCATCCCGGAGCCGGTGAGCTCACGCAGACGCTTGACGTCGGCAGCGGTGTAGTTCGCCATGGTGGGGCGACCCTCCTAAAAAGAGTTCGTGATGTGTCGGAAGTTGTTGACGTCGGCCGGCGGGCGCGATCGACTCCACCCTAGACGCCTCGGCGCCGGGGGACCCTCGCCCACCGTCACCGACACGTCGGGCCCGGCCCCCGGGAGATCCCGCGTGGGGATCGTGGGCGGCCGGGCCC
>NZ_JAALED010000060.1:0-1921 GCF_014145155.1 Dietzia sp. B19
CGGCTGGTGCGGGGCCCGTCCCGTCGTCGGGAATAGTCGCCGTCAGGCGTCCAGACGCTCGATGATCGTGACGTTGGCGGTGCCGCCGCCCTCACACATGGTCTGCAGGCCGTAGCGGCCGCCGGTGCGCTCGAGCTCGTTCAGCAGGGTCGCGAACAGCTTGGCTCCCGTGGCGCCGAGCGGGTGGCCCAGCGCGATGCCGCCACCGTTGGGGTTCACCCGGGCCGGGTCGGCGCCGATCTCCTTGATCCACGCCAGGACGACGGGGGCGAACGCCTCGTTGATCTCCACCACGTCGATGTCGTCGATCGTCAGTCCGGTCTTCTCCAGGGCCCACCGGGTGGCGGGGATCGGCGCGGAGAGCATCATCACCGGATCGTCGCCGCGCACGGTGAGGTGGTGGATCCGGGCCCGCGGCGTCAGGCCGTACTTCTCCACCGCCTCCGCGGACGCGAGCAGCCCCGCGGACGCCCCGTCGGAGATCTGTGACGCCACCGCGGCGGTCAGGGACCCTCCCTCGGCGAGCACCGGCAGTGAGGCCATCTTCTCGAGTGTGGTCTCACGGGTGGTCTCGTCCGACTCGAGTCCGGCCAGCGGAACGTACTCACCAGCGAACCGGCCCTCGGCGATCGCGGCGCGGGCGCGGGAGTGCGACTGCAGCGCCCACTGCTCCATCTCCTCGCGGGAGATGTCCCACCTGTCGGCCATCATCTGCGCGCCGTTGAACTGCGAGATCTCCTGGGCGCCGAAGCGCTCGACCCACCCGGTGGAGCCGGTGAACGGGTCGTCGAACCCGTACTCGCGACCCGCCAGCATGGCCGACGAGATGGGCAGGGCGCTCATGTTCTGGACTCCACCGAACAGCACCACGTCCTGGGTCCCGGACATGATCCCCTGGGCCCCGAAGTGGATGGCCTGCTGGCTGGATCCGCACTGGCGGTCGACGGTCGTGCCGGGCACGCCGAGGGGCATCCCCGCCGCGAGCCACGCGGAGCGCGCGATGTTGCCCGCCTGGGGGCCGATGGCGTCCACGCAACCGAAGATCACGTCGTCGACGACCTCCGGGTCGATCCCCGTGCGCTCGACGACGGCGCGGATGACGTGCGCGCCCAGGTCCGCCGGGTGCTGGCCGGACAGGCTGCCGCCGCGCTTGCCCGCGGGCGTCCGGACTGCGTCGATCACGTAGGCCTCGCGGCCGGTCACGCTGGTCATGTGTCTCCTCGTGAGGGTATGAGATCAGGATGGGATGGTGCTGATCAGTCGTCGGCCAGGCCGTCGAGCACGATGCGCAGGTACTGGTCCGCGATCGCGGCGTGGTCGTCGGCGTCCTCCGGCCGGTACCAGCGCACTGCCACCCAGACCGTGTCACGGAGGAACCGGTAGGTGAGCCGGATGTCGAGGTCGGGACGGAACTCCCCGGACTCCATTCCCCGACTCAGCACGTCGGTCCACATCTCGCGGAACTCGGTGTTGCGCTCGCGGAGGTAGTCGAACCTCGGATTGCCCCGGAGATGCTTGAGCTCGTCCTGGTAGATGGCCACCTCGTCGCGGTGGCGGTGGATGGCCTCGAACGAGACGCGCACCAGCCCCTCGAGGGTCTCCCGGGGCGACGACCCCGCGTCGACGATCCGCTGGTAGTCACCGAAGAGCGAGTCGAGGAATCCGCGGAGGATCTCGTCTACGATCGCCTCCTTGGACGAGAAGTGGTGGTACAGGCTGCCCGAGAGGATGCCGGCCGCGTCGGCGATGTCTCGCACGGTGGTGGCGCGGAGGCCGCGCTCGGCGAAGAGCCCGGCGGCGATCGCCAGGAGCTCCTCACGTCTGGTCGTGCTGGTCATTCGGCCACCCTACCAACCAAGCACTTGCTAGGTACAGGACACCGCGACCCGAGGCCTGCGGCGGCCGCGTCGGTCCGCCCGCC
>NZ_JAALED010000552.1:0-1417 GCF_014145155.1 Dietzia sp. B19
TGCCGCCCCCGGGAACCCCCGGGGGCGGCCGCCTTTCGTCGTTCCGCCGCGAACGTAGGCACGGTCTTAGAGTTCTCAGTCCCGGATGGGCGAGGATCTGGGGATCGGAGTCGAGCGCGGAAATCGCCGTACGCTGGGAATACGGTGTTTAGGTAAGCCTTCCCATGCAAAGGTTAGGCTCGCCTTGGTTACAGTGCTATCGTTGCCGCATGTTCAGACAGCGCTCAGGCTCGCTCCCGCTGGCCGTCGCCGCCATCCTGGCTCTCACGCTGACCTCGTGCGGGGTCGCGACCGGGCTCGGCGGCGACCCCGAGACGATCTCCGGGATCCCTCTGGCGTCCGAGGTCTCGGCGACCGCGGACCCGCGATCCTTCGCCGGCGAGCTCTCGCTGGAGTTGGTCGACGGCCCGGTCGACCCCGTCACGACCGACCCGGTTCCGCAGCTGCCGGCCGTGGTCACGGACAACCAGGGAACCGTCGTCGAGGTCGCGGACGTCTCCCGTATCCTGCCCCTGGACGTCTACGGGACGCTCTCCCGCATCGTCTTCGAACTCGGGCTGGGGGACAACGTGATCGGCCGCGACGTCTCGTCGGCCTTCCCCGAGATCTCCGATCGGCCCCTGGTGACGCAGGACGGGCATCAGCTCAACGCCGAGGCCATCCTCGCGCTCGACCCCAGTGTGATCATCACGGACACCTCGCTCGGTCCGTGGGACGTGATCCTGCAGCTCCGTGACGCAGGGATCCCCGTCGTCGTCGTCGACTCCCACCGGTCCCCGGACAACGTCGAGGCACTGACCCACTCCGTCGCCGACGGGCTCGGCGTGCCCGAGCTGGGGCGCGAACTGGGGGAGCGCACCCGCGCGAAGATCGTGGAAACCGAGGAGTCGATCGCCTCGATCGTGCCGGGGTCCGAGACCGCGCGGCTACGCACGGTCTTCCTCTACGCCCGTGGATCCGCCGGCGTCTACTACATGTTCGGCCAGGACAGTGGTGCGGACGAGTTGATCACCGCGGCCGGCGGATACGACGTGTCGACCGAGGTCGGGTGGAAGGGCGCCAAGCCGGCGAACGACGAGGGGCTCATCGCGGCTCAGCCGGACGTCATCGTCATGATGAGCAAGGGGCTCGAGTCCGTCGGTGGCGTCGACGGACTGCTCGAGAAGTTCCCGGCCCTGGCCCAGACGCCGGCCGGTGCGAACCAGCGGGTCGTCGCGATGAACGACGACCTCGTGCTGTCGTTCGGAACCAGGACCCCCGCGGTGCTCAACGCGCTCGCGGTGGCCCTCTACGCCCCCGACGCGCTGTGACGCTCACAGCGGAGCGGCGCGAGCGGGCCGAGCGCCCCTCGCCTGGTTCCCGACCCGCACGGCCGACCGGCGGGACCACCCGGATGCTGACCGGTGGCCTGCTGGTC
>NZ_JAALED010000553.1:0-2546 GCF_014145155.1 Dietzia sp. B19
CTCGCGGCCCGCACCCCGGCGTCCGTTTGTCGCGCGGCCGCGACCCGGCCTCACGAGAACGCCTTGGTCGCCAGGCCGAGCACGTCCGGATAGCGGCGCAGCTGGGCGCCACCGTCGACGGCCAGGTCCTCCCCCGTCATCCAGGGCGAGCCGGCGAGGTAGAGCACCGCCCGGGCGACGTCCTCCGCGGTGCCCCGGTGCGGGACCGCCGCGTTCTCGGCGTACTCCTCGGCGAGCCCGGGGATCTGCAGGACCGGTTCGGTGAGCGGGGTGACGAGGAATCCGGGAGACACCGTGTTCACCCGGATCCCCCGCTCCCCGAGCTCGAGCGCGGCCACCTGCGCGAGCATCACCAGCCCCGCCTTGGCAGCGCAGTACGCGGCCATCCCCCGGCCGGGTTGCCGCGCGTTCAGCGAGGCGATGGCGACGATCGAGCCGCCCTCACCGACCACGCCTCCGGCGTGCTTGAACACGAGGAACGCGCCGGTGAGGCACACGTCCACCACTCGCCTGAACTCCGCGGTGTCGTGGTCGGTGACCAGCCCGAGCGTGCTCACCCCGGCGGTGGTGACGACCAGCTCGGGGGCGATACCGGTGAACAGCGCCTCCACCGACGACTCGTTCACCACGTCGACGACCCTGTGCTCGTGGCTCGGGGCGTCAGCCGCGCCCGCCAACCCGCCCGCGCCCTGGAGCTCGGCCGCGCGCGCCTCGGCGAGGTCGCCGTTGACGTCGGCCACCGTCACCCGCCACCCGTCCGAGGCGAGCTGTTGCGCCGTGGCCCATCCGATCCCGGATGCGCCACCGACCACCACCGCGTGCCGCCTACCGGTCGTGTCGTCTGCCATTTCCGCCTCCGTCCGGGATGGGGCCCGGGGCGAGGTGCCCCGTCAGCGCGCCAGGGACGCTGTTGACGCCCGTCAATCCCTGGCCATAATCTAGGACCGCAATGTGATTCGCGCCATAGCTTTCCGGCGCGGCGGTCCCCGGCCCGAAGAGGTTTCCATGACACCCATCCCCACTGTCGCCGTCATCGGCGCGGGCATCAGCGGTCTCACCACCCTCAAGATGCTCGACGACTACGGCATCGAGGCGGTGGGCTTCGAGGCCTCCGACCGGATCGGCGGGAACTGGGCGTTCGACAATCCCAACGGGAGCTCGAGCGCGTACCGGTCGCTGCACATCGACACCTCCAAGCACCAGCTGAGCTTCCGGGACTTCCCCATGCCCGAGGAGTTCCCGGACTTCCCGCACCACTCGCAGATCAAGCAGTACCTCGACGACTACGCCGAGGCCTTCGACCTGCTGCGCCGCATCGAGTTCGAGAACCGGGTCCTGCACGCCGAGCGGCTCGAGGGCGGCGGCTGGGAGCTGACCACCGAACGCACCGGCACCCGCCGTTTCGACGCGCTCGTGGTGGGCAACGGACACCACTGGGACCCGCGGTTCGGCGACTTCCCGGGTGAGTTCACCGGCGAGATGATCCACTCGCACGCCTACGTCGACCCGTGGGACCCGCTCGAACTGCTGGACAAGCGCATCCTCGTGGTGGGCCTGGGCAACAGCGCCGCCGACATCGCGGTCGAGTTGTCCTCCAAGGTGATGCGCAACGAGGTGGTGATCTCCACCCGGTCGGGCGCGTGGATCGTCCCGAAGTACATCGCCGGCAAACCGGCCGACAAGTACTTCGCCACGTTCCCGTTCCTGCCCTACTCGTGGCAGCGCAAGGCCATCCAGGCCATGCAACCGATGTCCGCGGGCCGGCCGGAGTCCTACGGACTGCCCACGCCCAACCACAAGTTCTTCGAGGCCCACCCCACCCAGTCCGTCGAGTTGCCGCTGCGGCTGGGCTCGGGGGACATCACGGCCAAGGGCAACATCGCCCGGTTCGAGGGGCGGACCGTGCACTTCGAGGACGGCACGGCGCAGGACTTCGACGTGGTCATCCAGGCCACCGGCTACAACACCTCGTTCCCCTTCTTCGACCCCGAGTTCCTCAGCGCCGACGCGCACAACCACGTGCCGCTCTACAAGCGGATGTTCTCCCCGGGCATCGACGATCTCGTGATGGTCGGATTCGCCCAGTCCACGCCCACGCTGTTCCCGTTCGTCGAGGCCCAGGCCCGGCTGGCGGCCGCGTGGGCGGCGGGCCTGTACCGGACGCCGGACCTGGGGGAGATGGAGCAGGTCATCGTGGCGGATGAGAAGAAGTACATCGGGCACATGCTCGACACCGCGCGGCACCAACAGCAGGTGGACTACTTCCTCTACGAGCACGACCTGCGGACCCGGGAGATCCCGGCGGGCCGCGAGCGCGCGGCACGCTCCGGCGGGATGATCCGGACGGCGGCGCCCGCGTGAGCGGGAACGGCACCTCCGGCGAGGGCACCAACGGCTCTCCCCGGGGCGATCGACGCCGCGAGGCCCTGCTGGCCGAGCTCGACCGACAACTGCGCACCACCAAGCTCGACGACATCTCGGTGGCCGACCTCACCGACGCCGCCGGCATCACCCGCTCGGCGTTCTACTTCTACTTCGACTCCAAG
>NZ_JAALED010000554.1:0-1475 GCF_014145155.1 Dietzia sp. B19
GGCTCTTCGCATCTGAGCGTGGGTGAGGACGACACGCCGGTGAGGCGGTAGGGAGACGAGAGGGTCGAGGCCCTGAAGGATTGGAAGTACCACTACATCCGATCCTGAAAGGGCCTCGACCCATGTCTGAGCCTATCGGGTGCTGCCGGTCTGCCACCGGAACCGCACCTGCGCCCCGTTGTGTCCGCTGCGATCTTCTCGTCGGGCTCGACGACGTGTACGTCCTTGATGCGCGTCTGCGTGGCGAGCACCTGGAGGTGACCGTCGAATCCGAGCCGGGACCGGTCGGATGCCCGGACTGCGGCGCCGCCGGGGTGGGGCATGGACGGCAGGTGGTGCGTCTGGTCGACATCCCCGCGTTCGGCCGCCCCGTCACGATCATCTGGCGCAAACGCCGCTTCGTCTGCCCAGGCGGGGCGTGCGAACGTGTGACGTTCGTGGAGAACCTGCCTGGGCTTGCCTCGCCGCGGCATGCCACCACGGCCCGCGTCGTGGAGTGGGCAGTGGGACAGCTGCGCCGGGAGCACGCCACCGTCAGCGGACTGGCTCGTCAGCTCGGTACCGCGTGGCACACGGTGTGGACGCCGGTCAAGGCTGCATTGGAGGCGTTGGCCGATGATCCGGCCCGCTTCGACGGCGTCCGCACCCTCGGCGTCGATGAACACATCTGGCACCATGTCTCCCGGCGTAAGCGCGGCCCCAAGGAACTGACCGGGATGGTCGACCTCACCCGCGACGGGGACGGCAAAGTACAGGCCAGGCTGCTCGACCTCGTGCCAGGCCGCTCCGGGGTGGTGTTCGCAGACTGGCTCACCGCGCGGGGCAAGGGTTTCACCAGCGGCGTCGAGATCGCCGCGTTGGATCCGTTCCACGGCTACAAGCGAGCGATCGATGACGAACTCGAGGATGCCACCGCTGTTCTCGACGCTTTCCACGTGGTCAAGCTCGCCCTTGGCGCCGTGGACGAGGTCCGCCGGAGGTTGCAGCAGCAGATCTGCGGTCACCGCGGACGTAAAGGCGACCCGCTCTACGGGATCCGCACCATCATCCGCTGCGACCCCGACAGGCTCACCGAGCGCCAGTGGCGGCGGTTCGACGAGGCCCTGGCCGCCGACCCCCGACACGAGGAACTGTTCATCGCCTGGCAAGTCGCCCACGAACTCCGACAGGCCTACCACCACAAAGACCTGCCTGCCGGGCGCAGCGCTGCGGAGAAGGTACTCGCGACCTTGCCATCCTGCCCGATCCCGGAAATCGCCCGACTAGGACGAACGCTCCGCAAGTGGAAGGCCGCCTTCCTCGCGTACTGGACCACCGGCCGCTCCAACAACGGAGGAACCGAAGCGATCAATGGCCTCATCGAACTCCACCGGCGCCTGGCCCGCGGCTACCGCAACCGCGACAACTATCGCCTGCGGATGCTCCTCATCGCCGGCGGGCTACGGACCTGACCCCACGCTCAGATGCGAAGAGCC